>JAITSF010000004.1 GCA_031287975.1 Candidatus Nomurabacteria bacterium | reverse complement strand
CGACCGATACTTCGCGCCAGTCGGCTGAAAAAACTTTGCAAATCACTCACGCTTGGGCGCAGCGTTGTTTGGTTGAGCACCAAAAATTGGCGGGACAAAATTCGGTCTATCAAGCCCTGTTTGGTGTGGTGCAAGGCGGTAAATTCGCTGATTTGCGGGCAGAATCGGCTGAATATTTTGCGACACGCGGCTTCGACGGTTATGCTATTGGCGGTATGTACAGTGCGGCGGAAGGCGCGCAGTTCTTGCCGATTGTCAACAATATTTTGACAACCAATAAACCGCGCCACTGGCTGGGTATGGGCGCCGAACCGCGCGATTTTTTTGTCGGCGTCGAAAACGGCATTGATACTTTTGACTGCGTAGCGCCGACTCGCCAAGCCCGCAACGGCGCGCTGTATACTGCCGCCGGACGCATTAACATTTTAAACGCCCAGTTCCGCGACGACAGCCGACCGATTGACGCGGCTTGCGGTTGCTATACTTGCCGCCATCACTCTCGGGCTTATTTGCACCATCTTTTTAAAGCTGGCGAAATCAACGCTTTGACACTAGCTAGTATCCACAATGAATATTTTGTGGTCAACCTGGTCGAAGAAATCAGAAAATCAATCGAAGACGGCACCTTTGCCAAACTCAAAGTTGATTTCCTATCAAAATATTACAAAAAACTTGACAAATAATTTTTGCAAGGACTACCCTTGTAAAGGGTTTTATAAATAAAAACCGGCGCGCTCCATTTCGGAACGCGCCGTTGTCAATGACTCTTAGTAGTTTAAGAGCCGTTGTTCTTGGCGGAAACGCAATTCCATATAAATTTTCGGATTGCGTATTGCCAAGATTTGCATGGCGTGAAGGAACGCATTGTTGGGTTCCAAGATCGTTGCGCACGGCGTTTCGGACGGTGTCCGCAATGACGACCAAACGTCGTCTGGGAAATCTCTCCAACTGGTGGGTACAGTTACGGTTGGAACTGTAACTTGCGCCGATAAAGTTGGACCGGCGCTATTACGATCACAGTAAACGATCAAAACCGAGTCTGGTACCTCTTGGATCACTTTCTGGATGGTAACGTAGGCCCGGACCGGTTCTTTGTGTGGCGATATAGCAACAGACCGGTATTCAATACCAAAGTCTGCCAGATCGTTTTTATAGAAACCACACCCTTTGTCTTCCTGTGAGGCTTTCCAGATTATGAGTTGCTGCTCCGGCAGCCCAAATCTCTCGCTTAACTCAGCAGTTTGTCGATACTTTTCGGCGACTTCGGACAGTTCGCCGCCATCGCGGTAGGCTTGTTTGTCCTGATGGCAGCCGTCTTTTAAGAGGCGCCAACTGTCAGCATCGACTACGTCAGCCAACACGATTTTGTTATCGCTGTTGACACCAAACTCCAGCTTAAAGTCAACCAGCTTTCGACCCAGCAACTGCCATTGTTTTTCCAAAACCAGGAAAACTTTCCGAGCTTGGTTGCTAATTACATTGCGACAATTATAGAGATAATAAAAAGAGCCATCTTTTGTTAAAATCTCATCGTTCTGCAATGGGTATTGGCTTGTTGCAAAGAACGGATCTTGGGCGTGGATTGGTTGATCGGGCAGATAAAGGTCGGCCATGTCCTGTGCGTCATTGAAAATTACCAACGGATCTTCAACCGGGAATTTGTTGCCTTCCCACTGACGGTTGGCGGTTTTTAAGAAAAATTCCACCCTCAACTGCGGCAGATAGTGACCTTTTTCCTGAAAAGGTTCGCGTTTCAGTGCCGAACCGTGCAATTCGCGTCGTACCACAATTTCGTATGGTATCATAATGCACTTTTCCGCCAGAAAATCTGTATCGTTAAGACGCTGGATAAAAGCGTTTTCGATACCACATTCTTCCAACAACATAAAAACGTTACAAGTGGTCGTGGTCGCCCACGCGCCCTTACCCTCGATAATATCGTGTTTAGCACCATCGCCAGCCGTAATATCATTCTTACTCTCAATAATCACAGTGTCGTCGTCCGGTCCTCTCCGAATAATCTTGGTCTTGCCTTCTTGTAAAATTTCCCCTACTTTTTCTTCACTTGAAATGTCCATAGCACTTTCCTTTCTAAACAGATTAACCGAAAATTAACTAACAAAATAATTTTAACATTTTTACCTTGAAAAAGCAAGTTCTAAGGTTTTTTAATATAGCGGTAGGCCAGCGAAATGACAGCGCCGCCGACGAAGTTGCCGAGTGTGATGATAAGCAGCGGCAACAGGACGCTAGTGTTGGGGGCGAAAGTGAAGACAAACATGTCGGCGATGGAGTGTTCGAAGCCGCTCAGGACAAAGACAAAAATCGGGATGAAAAGCAGCGCGATGTTGGCGGTTTGGCGGTATAGCAAAATGGCGATACAAACTAGGATGTTGCAAAGGATACCTTTTGCAAACAGAGTTAACAGCGGTGCGCTGGCTTTGGCGGCGGACATATTTTGGAAAAACTCGATAACGGCTGGCTTGGCGACTAACAGCGCCAACAGCCCGACTGTCACAGCCCCGATAAAATTGCCGAGATAAATCAGCAGCAGTTTTTTCAAGTACAGCGACCAGCGGGATTTTCTATCGGCGATATCGTTGATTT
>JAITSF010000075.1 GCA_031287975.1 Candidatus Nomurabacteria bacterium | reverse complement strand
CACACAAAAATTTCATAAAACTGCCCTGCCCTCCGAGCCAAAAGCTTGGATTTTTTTCTCGACAACTTTCTGAACAGCGATGTAAACTTCCGGCATTAGTTTGACAATGGCGTATTCATTGGGGTTCTCGTTCAGGACTTTTTCTAATGTTTGGCGAAAAACCAGTCGCATGTCGCTGTTGATGTTGATTTTCTGGACACCGATTTTAGCAGCGTCGATGTAATAATGTTCCGGCATGCCAGAGCCGCCGTGCAGAGAAATATTAACTTGCGCCGGCAGCTGGCGGCGGATTTCGCTCAAAAGTTCCAGATCGAGCTTTTTCGGCACAGCGTATTTGCCATGCAGATTGCCGATCGAAGCCGCGAAAGTTTCGATTCCGGTGGCTTGAACAAATTCCAGCGCGCCCTCGGGCGTTGAGAAAGTTTTTTTGATTTCTTGATAGTCGATTTTTTCGGTGTGGAGGTTGGAGCTGCCCTGAAAATAATGCGGTTCGGCCTCGACAATCGCGCCGGTGAATTTAGCATACTCGACAATCTCGCGCGTGCCGGCGATAATTTCCGCGTCAGACGCCGAGTGGTCGGCGTTGGAAATGTCGATGTGGATAAACTCAAAACCCGCGTCGATACCGGCTTTGGCGGCCTCGACTGACGGACTGTGGTCGAGATTGATATACATTTCGATACCGTATTCAGCGCGATAGTTGTCCACCATATCGCGAATATTATCCAGCCCCATGGCCTCGACCTCGCCGTGGCTAGCCTCGACCATAACTGGCGAATTAAGCTTAGTCGCTGCTCGCGCTACCGCGATTAAAGTTTCTTGATTGTCAATATTAAAAGCCCCGACCGCAAAATGCTGCCGCCGCGCCCGCTGCATCAAATGCCGCGCCCGTAATGTCTGTTCACGAATTTGCTTTATTGTCATATGCCCCCTATTTTGCTTATGCCAACATCATATCACAATTTTGCAGTTTTAGCTCTCGTAAAAATACGACTGCTCAATCCCCTTAAAAATCACGTCCTTATCGTTGACTTCGCTAGTCAAATATTTGCCCAAAAGCGTGCGGATTTCCAAATCGTTTATCGGGCTGCGCTCCATTGCCGACAGATAGGCCGACTTGTCAACCTCGCGCCAATCCACCACCCGCCCAAGCTGTCTTTTCAAAATTAAATCCAGCCAAATCCGCATCGCTCGGCCGTTGCCCTCCATGAATGGGTGGGCGATATTCATCTCAACATACTTAGCAATAATTTCATCTTGAGTCGTCTCAGGCATCTGCTCGATTTTCGCCAAAATTTCTTTCAGATACAAACTGTTGGCAAACTTAAACCCACCTTTGCTGATATTTTGTTCGCGAATCCGACCGGCAAAATCATACAAGCCGCCGAACAGCTGCTGGTGTATCTGCTGCAACCCCCGCGTCGTACCGATTTCGACCTTGTCAATATCGCCCGACTCAAACAACCCAATCGCGTTTTCCAGACTTTTTGAGTCAATGTCGTTCATTTTTCGCTCCGAACCTTTCTATCATGCAACCTCTTCTCTAAACATTATACCACGTTTTAATTTTTTTTGCAATCTTTGGCGCGGTGAGGCCGTAGAAATCCAGTAGTTCATCGGGTGCGGCGGATTGGCCGAATTGGTCGTTGACACCGATGCGAAGTTGAATTGTCGGTTGGTCAGCGGACAGGACTTCAGCCACCGCCGAGCCGAAACCACCGGCGATTTGGTGTTCTTCGACTGTTATAACACGGCTGAATTTTCGAGCGTATTTGACAATAGATTTTTCGTCCAGTGGCTTGATAGTCGGAAAATGGACTACGGCAGCATCAATTTTTTTCAGCTTTAACAACTCGGCAGCCTCTAAAACCGCTGCTAACATTGTTCCTGTTGTAAAAATTACAACATCTCGACCGTCGCGGATTCTATAAGACTTGCCAATCTCAAACTTGTATAAGTTATCGAACACCAGCGGCATATCAGCGCGCGGATAACGCACATAAGCCGGATGATTATAGCGCGCCAAAACCAGCGCCATCTGCTCGGCTTCGACAGCGTCAGCCGGTGCAAAAACGCTCATGTTCGGCAACACTCGCATTAAAGCAATGTCTTCCAGCGCCTGATGAGTTTCGCCGTCCGGCCCAACCGTTAGGCCGGCATGCGAGCCGATGATTTTAACCGGTTGGTCGTTGATGCAAATTGTAGTGCGGATTTGCTCCCAGTTGCGACCTGGGCTAAACGCCGCGTAAGCACCCATAAACGGTGTCTTGCCGACATGCGCTAAACCGCTGGCAACGCACACGATGTTCTGCTCAGCGATACCAGTTTGGATAAACCGTTCCGGAAATTTCTCGGCGAACTCGCCAAAGCCGATGGAGTTTGTCAAATCCGGCACCAGCGCCACAATACTGGGCTGTTTTTCGGCAGCCAAAGTTAAGCCCCGTCCGAAAGCCTGGCGGACACTTTTAAGCTCACTCATTTTAACTCCTCCAAAGCTTTTTTCAACTCTTGGGCGTCCGGCGTTTTGCCGTGCCAGCGATAGTCGCCCTCCATAAAACTCACTCCCTTGCCAGGAATAGTGTGCGCGATAATAACGCTAGGCTGATTGTCGATCGCCCGCGCGCGCTCGGCGGCCTCAATAATACTTTTGATATTATGCCCGTCAATTTCCGAGACATCCCAGCCGAAACTGCGCCACTTGTCGCTTAGCGGTTCTAGCGGCATAATGTCCTCAGTGTCGCCGTCTAGCTGGATATTATTACGCATTACAAAAACAATTAAATTACTCAGAGCATATTTGTTGGTGAACATCGCGCCCTCCCAAATATTACCTTCGTCCAGCTCGCCGTCGCCGACGATAACGTAAACAAACCGCCGCGCGCCGTTCATCTTAATCCCCAACGCCATACCAGCAGCCTCGCTCAGCCCCGAACCAAGCGGCCCAGACGTAATCTCCATAAAAGGCAGCAGTGTCCGCACTGGGTGTCCCTGCAAACGCGAACCGAGCTGGCGCAAAGTCCACAGCTCGCTAACGGCAATCGCGCCGATCTCCGCCAAAGCCGCATACTGCGCCGGCACAATATGCCCATTGCTCAACGCCAAAATATCGCGGTTTTCGTCATGCGGTTTTTTGGGGTTATAATTCATAATTTCAAGGTACAGCGCCGCCATGATATCGGCCGCTCCCAAAGCCCCCGCCGGATGTCCCGAACCAGCGATGTGAATCATTTTCAGCAAATTCCGCCGGATATTGAGGGCATGTTTTTCGATTTGGCTTATGGTTGTCATGACTCGATTTTAGCACAATTTGGCAATTATGTCGTCTAGTTGTTTATACAAGTTTAACAAACTACCGTTGTTGACAATCACAAAATCGCTGCGGCGAATTTTGGTACGCGGCGGATCCTGCGCCGCGATCCTTAGCCGCGCCTGCTGTTCGCTTAAATTATCGCGCCGCATTAAACGCTGCTGGCGGCGGCTGGCGGCGGCCTGAATAAAAATTACCTTGTCAAATTCTGTTTCCAAACCGACCTCAAATAGTAGTGGCACAGCTGCAAAAACTAGCTCGGCGTTTCGGTTGTCATCAAAAAACTCCCGCATTTTACGAACTATTACGGGATGACTAATCCGCTCAAGTTTTTTCAATAACTTCCGGTCGCCAAAAACCAACCGCCCCAACTTCCGCCGCGAAATCTCGCCGTCCGCGTCAAGTACATCGTCAAAAGCCTTTTTAACAGACTCCGCAAGCAAAGCCTCATGTCCAGCCCTGTCAGTATCAAACACCAAAAACCCCAAATCCTCCAGCCGCGCCTGCGCCGCCGACTTCCCCGCCGCGATATTGCCAGTCAATGCTACTTTTTTCATGCCAGTTGGTCAAGTTGCTGGTTACGGCGGACATAGCGATCTTTGGCGGCGAATGGTGTGGTTAGCCAAGCGTCGATAATAGTTTGCCAGTCGTCGTTGTTGTCGAATTGGTTGGCAGATAGCGATAGAACGTTGGCGTTGTTGTCATTACGCGACAATTTGGCGTCGTCTGTTGTAAAAATTACAACAGCACGGATCGAATCGAATCGATTTGCCGCCATCGCCATGCCTTGCCCGCCGCCGCAGATCAAAATCGCCCGCGGGTCATCGTCGTCGCTGCCGATAATCTTCAAGGCCGCCGCCGCCGCATACTGCGGAAAATCATCGTCTTTGTCGTATTCAAACGCCCCGACATCCTCAACTTGATAGCCCCGCTTGACTAAATAAACCTCGATTTTAGCCTTCAACTCAAACCCGCGATGGTCCGCCCCCAGAAAAATTTTCATTTCAGCGCCTTCCCGACGTCGGCGGTTAGCTCGACTAAGCGGTTGGAATAGCCCCACTCGTTGTCATACCAAGCCACGACTTTGACAAGGTCGCCGTCGACAACTTGGGTAAGTTCGAGGTCAATGATTGCCGAATAGGAATTGCCGATAAAGTCGGTCGAAACCAGCGGTTGGCGCGTGGCGTCGAGCAGGCCTTGATAGTACGGCTGTTTGGCGGCGGTTTCGAAAACTTTGTTAATTTCTTCGACAGTTGTCGGCTTTTCCACCACCACCACAATATCGCAAATCGACACTGTCGGTGTCGGTACGCGATACGACGTGCCGCCAAATTTGTCTTTCAAAGCCGGAATCACTTCAGCCGCGGCTATCGAAGCGCCGGTCGATGTCGGCACAATATTGATAGCGGCCGAGCGAGCGCGGCGCGGGTCTTTATGAAAACCGTCCAGCAGAACTTGGTCGCCGGTGTAAGAATGAATGGTGTTCATCATAGCTTTTTTGACGCTAAAATTGGCGCACAGCAGGCTCATTACCGGCGCGATGCAATTGGTGGTGCAGCTGGCGCAGGAAATGATGTCTTTGGCGGTGGCGATGTCGTCGTCGTTGACACCCAATACAATCGTGGTAGCGCCGTCGCCTTTGGCCGGCGCTGACAAAATAACTTTTTTAGCGCCGGCGCTGAGGTGTGCCATAGCTTTGGCTGGGTCGGTGAAAACGCCGGTGCATTCCAGCACGATGTCAACACCCAGCTCCGCCCACGGCAGATTCTCGGCCTCGCGGATCGATGTGAATTTGATTTTTTGATTGCCAACAGTAAGACTTTCGTCGTCAAAAGAAACCTTCTGCCCAAACTCGCCATAAACCGAATCGTACTGCAACAAATGCGCCGAAACTTCCGGC
>JAITSF010000007.1 GCA_031287975.1 Candidatus Nomurabacteria bacterium | reverse complement strand
ACCGGCTTTATTTTGGCAAGTTTTTTGGCAATCGTTAAAGACCGACCATGGCTGGCTTGGTCGTTGTTCGGCGTGGCGATTTGTTTTAAACTTATGGCAGTTTTTTTCTTGCCGTTTTTGATTTATTGGTATTTTCGTGACTGGAAGGGTTGGAAACGATTCAGCAACTTAGCGCCGCTATCTAGTGTCGCAACCATTATTATTCTGTCAATTTTGAGCGTTTTAGCCGGCAACGCGCCGTTTGGGCGGATTGTTGATTTGTATGCTGTTTGGTCGACTTATAAATCTCACTTCCATACCTTCTTGGTCGGTGGACCAGTCGCCAGCTTATGGAATTTTTATAATGATATAAACCTAAAGTATCTAGCGATTGGCTTAGCGGTGGTGTTAGTTTTAGCGGCGATGCTGTATGTTTGGAAGTTTGTACGATTTAAGCAAAGTAGTCTGAAAACCGGGATTGATTGGCAGTTGTTGATATTATTTACTACAATTGTATTGCCATATACACTGCCTTACATGCTTGATCGCTATTTGTTTTTGGCTGGAATGATGTCGTTTGTAATTTGTTTAATCAACCCACGCCGAGAATTTTATATAATTTTTGCTGTTTTGATGTATGTTACTTTTTGGAGTTGGGATATTTTTGTTTGGTCGGACGCGATTTTCAGCAGTGGGGACGATTTTATGTTATTTAATGTTGTGGTTTCAACTATACTGATTGGCGGTTTGTTGATTTATCTTGGTCATTTGATATCTAAGAACCGCACGATACCAAAAAAGGAGTCGGCAAAATGAACGCTCCGACCAAACCACGAGTACCGTGGCTGTTGAGTTGGGGGCGCTGGGCGGTGTATGTTTTGATTTTTGGGTTGTTTGTTTTGAAGGCGCTGTATTGGCTAGATCCGGATTTTGGTTGGCATTTGCGCGAGGGGCAGGATTTTCTGAACGGCATTTGGCCGACGACTGACCAGTATAATTTTAACGCTGCCGATTATTCTTGGGCGGCGCACGAGTGGTTGAGCGATATTTTAATGGCGGGGCTGTTTAACTTCGGCGGCTATGCTTTGGTGGCGGTGGTTTGGGGACTGTTTTTTACGGCTGGATTTTGGTTTGCCGGCAAGGGCAAATTCGGACCGGCGGTGTTGGCGGCGTTTTTGGCTTGTTTAACTTTTATCGGCGTGCGGACGGTGGTTTTTGCGTTTTTGGGCTTGGGCTTTTTGATGTGGTTTATGAACTACACTTGGAAATCTGACAAACTAAAGCTGGCTTTGGTTCTACTGATTATTTTACTGTGGTCGTGGCTGCACGGTAGCTTTATAATCGGGATTATATACTTAATTTTCCGAGCGATTTTCGTCGATAAATCTTGGCGGCTGGCTGGCGCGGCGCTGCTGGGCGGTTTGCTGACAATTATCGGGCCGTTTGGGATTGAGCTGTGGCGCGAAATACTGGCGATTATGGCTGATGGGAATTTGATGTGGCATATTAGCGAGTGGCAACCGGGTATAAATTTTTGGACGATTACGCCACTGTTTATGTTGTGGTTTATGAACTTTGCGCTGAATCCGCCGGCGCGGCTGAGTCGAAAGAACTGGCGCGGTTGGTTGTATTTTGCGCGTTTTGATATCGCGCTGTTTTTAACGAGTGTGAAATCGATTCGTAATTATCCGCTGTTTGCGCTGTCAGCGATTGACGCGGCACACGGCAGTTTGCTAAAATTATACACCACAACTCGGCCGTTCAAAGCTGCTCGGCGGCTGGCGATGGGACTTTATATCGCCTTGATATTAGGTTTGGCATATGTGGCAGGACGAGTTTATGTGCCGATTGTCGCGGATATGATCGACAAACAAAATGTGGTTTTGGCGGTTTCGGGCGATAACGGCTTTCCGAATTTGATTGTTGAACGTCTTAAATCCACACCGTGCGACGGTAACGTCTTTAATCATTACAATATCGGCGGTTATTTAATTTGGCAGCTGCCGGAATCCAAAGTTTATATCGACGGACGCATGGGCACAACTTGGGCGCGGCCGAGCGATTCCGAATTGGGCGAAGCAGGCGAGAATTATTTTGCGACATGGGATTTGATTAACAACGGCGAAAGAGCCGAGCTTAGTTTTTCTGACGTTTGGTTCGGGCCAAGCGATAAAGATTTATATCAATACACCGAACCAGCCAAACTTAAACAAGCCGAAGTTTTTGAAAAATTCAATATCACTTGTGCTATTGTCAGAGACGACAGCAAAATCTACTCTTACCTACAAAGCCAAAACTGGCAAACCGCCGTTTCTGATGATAACGGCTGGTATTTATTAACAAAAGCGCTATAATTTAATTTATGGAAACTTTTTTACTAGCTCAAATTCTCGGCGCGATTGGCTCGACGGCTTTTTTGATCGGCGTGCAACTAAAAAACAAGCGCTCGATTATTATTTTTTTGATTTTCAACACCGCGGTTTGGACGTTGGCCATGTTCCTAGTCGGCGCTTGGAGCGGCATGGTAACAAACACTGTTACATTGATTCCAGCCTTGTACGCTCATCACATTAACAGCCAACGCGGCGCGCGAGCTAACCGTTCGTACATCTTCGCGATGTGGCTGTTGATGTTTTGTTGTTGGCTGGTTACTTCGATGCAGTTGATTGATATTTTGGCGTTGGTTGGTAGTTCGTTCTATATGTTTTCGTTGTTCCAGAAAAAGTCAAACGCGGTACGTAAACTATTGTTAATTAACCAATCAGCTTGGATAATTTATGATTTTGCAATGCAGATTTATACCGGTGCTTTTTTCGGCGTGGCGATTTTTGTCTCGACTTTGGTGGCGTTGTATCGTTACCGCGCCGACAAACCCCGCAAGCGCAAACGCTATTATTATTGGCATCATCACCCCACACATCGTTAAATATGTTATAGTTAATAAATGAAAAATTTTTGGAACGAGCTGCCAAAACCGTTTTTGATATTAGCACCGATGGAGGATGTTACTAACGCGGCTTTTCGACAGGTGGTGGCGCGAGCGGCGCGGCCGGAGGTTTTCTTTACAGAGTTTATTAATGTTTCGGGCTTTGTTCATCCGCTGGGGAACGCTAGCGTTTCTCGGCGCTTGCAAACCGCGCCGACTGATACGCCGATTGTGGCGCAAATTTGGGGCAGTAAGCCAGCGGACTTTGCGCTAACTGCCGCTAAAATCTGTCGAATGGAACAGTTCGCTGGTATCGACATTAATATGGGCTGCCCCGATAAGTCTGTCGTCAAATCCGGCGGCGGCGCGGCGCTAATCCAAAATCCCAAGCTGGCTGTCGAAATTATTCAAGCCGTCAAAAACAACTCTAAACTACCGGTTTCCGTCAAAACTCGGCTCGGCTACAGCTCAATAGATGAATGGCAAACTTGGCAAAAAATCCTACTCGAACAAGACCTCGCCGCTCTCTCGATCCACCTGCGCACCAAAAAAGAAATGAGCAAAGTGCCGGCGCACTACCAGCTAATACCAGATATAATTCAGCTGCGAGATTCCGTCGCGCCGCATACTAAACTTATCGTAAACGGCGATATCGCCGACCGCGCCGCCGCCGAAAAACTTTACAAAGTTTTTACTGGCATCGACGGCTGTATGATTGGTCGCGGCGTCTTTCAAAATCCGTTTTGTTTTGAAAAAATCTCGCGCCAACATTCCGAAACGGAGCTTTTAGAACTGCTAAAATTTCACTTGTCGCTGCTCGAAAATCCCAACCAAAATTTCGAACCATTCAAAAAATTCTTCAAAATCTACATCAACAATTTTATCGGCGCGAAAGAACTGCGCGCCAAACTAATGTCCAGCCAATCGCCCGACCAAGCTTTACAACTACTTAACTTCTAACTCAATTTTAGGGCGTTCTTTGGCGGGCATAAGTTGGATATAATCAAGCAAAGTGATAAACAACACCACCAAACCAGCCCGCCCCACCAACTTTTCAAACCCGCGCAAAATAATATCATAATTGCCATTGGCGTTCAAAAAACCCGTAAAAGCTTCTAAGCCAATTTGTCCAAAGACCATCAAGAAAAGCGCCGCTCCTAATAACAACTTGGTGCGCCGCGGCAAGTCCAAAAACCACTTTGTATAATAACTTGCTAACAACACAAAAGCCGCTAGATAGACCACCCACCAACTCC
>JAITSF010000056.1 GCA_031287975.1 Candidatus Nomurabacteria bacterium | reverse complement strand
TAAAATCCGTCCCACGCGCCATTGCGCAGCACATTACCGCGAGCGGCCCGTGCAGCCTAGCGCGCACGGGCTGCCAGCACACATTTCCCAATAAATTTCTTGGCAATAGCCGGATGTTCCTCAAGATAATAAGCAAAATATTCATTAACCACACCCTCGACATAACGCCGCACCTCCGGATTGCCAAGTTTGTTCTTGGTCTGACCCTCAAATTGCGGGTCTGGCAGTTTTACTAAAATCACCGCTGTCTGGCCCTCACGAATGTCATCGCCAGTCAAATTGTCTTCCTTTTCCTTGAGTAAACCATTTTTGCGAGCGTAATCGTTAATCACTCGCGTCATGCTAGCCCGAAAGCCAATAATGTGTGTCCCGCCGTCGGGGTTGTAAACGTTATTAGCAAAAGCCATGACGTTTTCGTTAAATCCGTCGTTATACTGAACAGCCACCTCGATAACCGACTCTTCGACCTTCCGTTCAACATAGAAAATATCTTCGTCAAGGACTTCTTTGCCGAAATTCAAATGCTTAACGTATGATTTAATTCCACCGTCAAAATAAAACTCGTATCTGTCGCCAGTACGATAGTCATTGACTTTGGCACGCACACCTTTAGTCAAGTAAGCCTGATGTCGCAAGTAATCCAACACCCACTTATAGCTAAACGAGTCAAATTCCTTGAAGATTGACTTATCTGGGTAAAAAGTTATCGAAGTTCCCTGTGGTCGGTCGGTTTTACCGAGATTTTCCAACTTAGTTGTCGGTTTGCCCTCTGAAAACTCAATGTGATAAAGCTCGCCGTTATGCACCACTTCAGCGACAAATTTACTGGACAGCGCATTTACTACCGACGAACCAACGCCGTGTAGTCCAGATGACACCTTATAACCACCACCACCGAACTTACCGCCAGCGTGAAGTATCGTTAAGACCGTTTCTAGCGTACTCTTATACGTTTTTGGGTGAATATCAACTGGAATACCGCGTCCGTCGTCTGTAACGCGACAGCCGCCGTTTTCAAGCAATTCAACCCATACAAACGACGCGTAGCCAGCAATTGCTTCGTCGATACAGTTGTCGGCAATTTCTTTGATCAGGTGATGAACGCCGTCCTGACCAGTCGATCCGATATACATACCCGGTCGCAAACGAACCGGCTCAAGACCTTCTAACACCTTAATCTGATCGGCACTATAATCAGAACCAGATTTTTGTTTAGCCATGTTCCTCCTTGATTTCTAAAACCATTCTACACCAAAAAGGAGCTGGTGACAAGTTATTTATCGTAAATCTACAGATATTTCTTGGTTCGATTGCGATTCGGGATTGGTCGGTGGTGTTGGTGGAGGTATTATCGGCGTTGAAGCTGGTGTCGGTACAACCGGTGGCATCTGCGCAGATGTAGTTGTGGTCGGCGGCGCTGCTGGAGCTTGAGCTGAAGTCGAAACTGGCGAAGTTGCAGACAACTCTTGACGTTTCTTTAGCCAATTATCTAAAAACGACCCGTTGCCGCTCGGTTTCGGCATATCGCCCAAATTCGCGCTCGACGGTACCATCGAACCGGTTGGCGACGCCGGAGTTTGCAACCTAGCATTTATTTCGGCTTCCACTTCCGCCCTGTTGCGACCGTATTTAGCCCTAGACAGCTTTTTTATATATTCTCGAACTTCCTCGTCCGTCTCGCCCATTGGCGCTGGCAAATGCATCGTGAAAGCTTGAGTCGGCGTGCCGTTTATCAAAGTTTCGGCCACCGCCTCATGATTTGGAATATTTTGCAAATCAGACACATCAAATACCGGTTCAAATTTCTTAACCATCAGTTCAGCATCAGTAACTCCGATTCGTCCACAAACCACCGTCCCCATATTGCCGATAATAGCCTCGCGTATAGTATCCTTTAGTTGGGTCATGAACTGGTTGGCCACAATCAAATTCAAGCGGAATTTTCGAGCTTCCGACATTATCGAAGCAAAACTTTCAGTTGCAAAATTTTGAAACTCGTCAACATATAGACAAAAATCTTGGCGCTCACTCTCTGGGATTTTTACCCTCTGCATAGCAGCGGCTTGCAGCCTCATCACGAACATCATACCGAGCAGCTTCGACTCTTCCTCGCCCAACGCACCCTTACTAAGATTAACAATTAAAATCTTGCGATTATTCATTATTTCATTCAGATCCAGCCCGCTATGCAACTGTCCGAGAATATTACGCATAGTGCTAGTCGAAAACTTCGCCCACTTTGAAATTACCCACGATGAAACCTCGCCGGCTTCGTTAGAGCGCTGGGCGGCTGGCCACTCTTTCGTCCAAAAATCAATCGCGTCAACGTTCTTCAGATACTGCATTTTACTCTTAGCGAACACCGGATCGCGCAAAATTTTCGGAACATCCATAAACGTACCGCCGCTCGGATCACTCAACAACAGCAGCGATGCATAACGAACAATATTCGTCATTCTCGGTCCGACTATACCTTGATTATTTGGATCGAACAGCGAAACAAACATCTCAACAACCTCGTTAATCATAAAATCAATCTGGCGAGTCTGCTCGGCCTCTGATAAAGTTTTATCAACTTCATATATGTTCATGCCAATCGGATGCTCAAAATCGCCTGGATTGAAATAGATCACATCGTCAACCCGATCGCGCGGCACCAGAGATAACAATTTCTCCGCTGAATCGCCGTGCGGATCGATAAAGGCAAAGCCCAAGCCCGACCGCATGTCCTGCAAAGCTAAGTTTTCCAAAAACACTGTTTTACCCATGCCGGTCTGACCAATCACATAGGTGTGGCGGCGGCGATCATCGGTCTGTAAGCGTATCGGCTTTTTAACACCGCGAAACTCATTGTAACCCAATAGTAAGCCGTGTTCCGGCAGCACACTCGGGCCATCGACCTGTTTGGCTGATTGGCGCTCAACCTGAGATGTCGGAATATTTGTCTGATCCGGCAGATGAAATATAGTTGACAACTCCACCGTATTTAAAATCATACTGGTTTTTTCTTGAGGAAAAATCCGGAAAATATAATCAGTCACGAACTTTTTAACATCGGTGGTCGAATTGAACTTGAATCCATTTCCGGTCGGCGAGTCAAACAGTGAAAAAACCGAAACCACATTCTGCAGCAAGGCCTGCGACCGAGATGCCGTGTTTGATGATGCCACCAACCGTATCATCGTTTCAAAGCCCGAGTAACGAGCTTTTTCCTCGAGCGATTCTATTTTAGCCTGATCAGCGCCACTAATAGTTTTCGGTTCTTGACCTTCAGTTTTGCTAGCGCTCGGCGGCTTCCATAACACCTCCAGCATATCGCCAACGCTGCCCATCCAGTTGCCAGATAGCCCACCAGCTTTTTTACCATCACGAATATCTTTCGCTACTTTTTCGATTTTTTTAGCCCAATTAGTTCTGGCCGGTCGAATTAAAATCTGTATACCAACACCGTCTTCCTTACTCGAAACTGATAAGGCATTAATAATTGCCCGCATTGAGTCCCGCTTGGACTCTTGAAAGGTGGCTATCGGGTTTTCATAACTCTTTTTCAAAGCAAATTCCCCGCCAATTGTGCCGTTTATTTTACCAATTTCACTAAAAACATTGTTTTCTTCTATTTCTTCCAACCTAGCTGTCGGATAAGCAGCCGACACAGCTTGTTTTATTGTTTCGGTTAACACCGTTGGAGCTACCACAAAATAGTGGATCAAACCACCCTTTGAAACAATCTCGAAAGAAATGTGCCGCTGACCATAAATTTTGCTCCTAAATCCACTGGTGGCTGTGCTGGCTATAACGTTGTACATAACTTGAGCTTGAGAAATAATTTCCTCTGTCAGATCGCGCGCGTCTCGCGCCCCGCCTTCTACATCGTCGCTAATCGGTGGTAGATGGATCCGCATCGGCACCATCTTTAAACCACGCTCGATATTCTTGGCTTCGCGGAATTTATTGCGCCAAACTATATATATAATTGTACCGACCACCGCTGCGACCGCCACCACAATCAACGCCACCACTAACTTTTGCATCAAATCAGCCATCTCATTTACCCACCATCCTGACCAATTTTGCGCCCCGTTCGTTTCAATACATAATCAGCCATTAGTCGACTAGCTTCTCTCTGTTGGGCATGCGGATCATCGGCTGTGTGGTTGATGACCTGTTTGACTTTATCGATCCATTCTTTCTCGATTTGGTTGCTGTCGGCTGCTGTAGCCGGTGTAGCAGACTGCGAAGTGTCGCCACTCGCGGTCGGCGAAGAGACATCTTGAGTCTGAGTAGCAGTCGGCGCTGGCACCGTTGGCAGCGGCATACTGCCCGCATGATCAACCGCCAACTGCTCAGCCGACTGCGCTTGTTCTATAGATGATGTTAGTATCTCTGGATTGGGTAGCGTATCCGGCGCATTTTCAACCGAAATAGCAGCACCCGCCCGTTCCGGCGTTGCTGGAGCCATAGTGTTAGGAAAATCATTTCGCGGTTCCATATTTCAAATTATACCACAAGCTTTTAGTTTATCGCTTTTTTCTTACTAAAAATATAACCACACTTTCAAAACCAGCTATCAAAACCAACTCAACTACACCTATTGTCCCTAATGAATTCAATACTATAACTAACACCGGTGCCAATGCCAAAACCGCTGAAATCTCCAGCCGTTTATTGCCACCCGCCCGCGATGAGGCGTTACTACCCCTCCGGTTTTTGAGTGTTT
>JAITSF010000046.1 GCA_031287975.1 Candidatus Nomurabacteria bacterium | reverse complement strand
GAAAAAGTTGTTTGCGAGTTCGACGACAACGGTAATATCGGCAAGCGCTATCGCCGCCAAGATGAAATCGGCACACCGGAATGTATTGTTGTAGATTTTACAACACTTGAGGACGATACTGTGACGTTGCGCGATCGCGACACAACAGAGCAGAGGCGAGTGAAAATCAGCGAGTTGGTTAAGGAGTAGCTAATGGCGGGTGGAAGAGTTAAGATTTCAAATCGGTCGGCTTTGTGGATTTTGTTGGGAGTATTTGGTTCGTTTATAGCCGCGCCGAACAGTACGATTATTAAGGCGGTTACTGAGTCGATTGACAGTTTAACGATGACGGTGGCGCGTTACGCGGTGATTTTTGTGGTTTGTTTGCCGTTTATAGTTCGGGCCTGGTCGAAGTTGAGTCGGCCGAAAAATTGGCTGCGGACGATTTTGAGCGGTGTGTTTTTAGGGGTTAGCACGATTGCTTTTGCGCTGTCAATCGAAGCTGGGCAGGCTAGTTATACCTCGATTATTTTGTTGCTTAGTCCGGTGTTTTTGGTGGTGTTGTCGGTTTTGTTGTTGGGCGAGCGGCTGTCGCGGCAAATTGTACTCGGTGTGTCAGTGGCGCTGTTGGGCGCTTTGGCTGTAACGGTAGCGCCGTTTTTGTTCGGCGCTAGTACGGCTGTTAACACCGAGTCGGTAATTTGGGCGGTAATTAGTTTATTGTCTTATCCATTCGGGCTGATTCTCCTGCGCAAGGTTAACGAAGCTGGCGTGTCGATGGCGGCTAGTATCGGTGCTAATGCGCTGGTTATCATAGCAGTGGCGGCGCTGGCGGCGTGGTTAATGCAAGGCGGTGTGGCGATTGAACAGTTGGCGCAAGCGTCGCCGACAGATTGGGTGGCGATGCTGTATTCGGCGTTGGTGGTGTATTTGTTGTCGCGAATTATTACGGTAAAGACTTTTGAGAAAGTCGGCTCGGCGGTGGAGAGCGGTATTATGTATATGGAAGGGTTATTGAGTGTGGCGATGCCGATGGTTTTGTTGGGCGAGAATTTGACGCCGGAAATTATTGCTGGCGGGCTGATGATATTTGGCGGTATGATGGTAGCCGAGAACGGTCATCGCCAGCTGCTTAAGCAAACTCGTAAGCGCCGGCGGTTGCATCATTTGCATCACCGCGGTTGAGAGGTTATACTATGGCGATGGAGATTGAATATTACACCGATGGCAGCGCTAGCCCAAATCCCGGCCCGGGTGGTTTTGCGGTTATTAAGGACGGACGACCGTATCTGTACGGCGGCGAGGCGATGAGTACTAATATCCGCATGGAGGGCTTGGCGATTTTAGCGGCTTTAGAGGACGCTGGCGGTCAAAAGTGCCAGATTAAGACCGATAGTGAGTTTTGGATTAACGTTCTGACCAAGTGGGCGCCGACTTGGCAGCGAAATAATTGGACAAAAAAGGGCGGCATTAAGAATCTCGATATTGTCCAAAAACTTTACAAAATTTTTCAGGCGTCGAACGTCAAGTTGGTTTGGGTGCGCGGGCATGTCGGGACTGAGCTGAACGAGCTGGCGGACGAGTGGGCTAATAAAGCGCGGCGGGATAAACTGCGCCAGACTGTTAAAATATCTGAGATGTGATATAATGCTGATCGAGGCGGGGTGTGGCGCAGTTGGTAGCGCGCGGCGTTCGGGACGCCGAGGTCGTCCGTTCAAGTCGGATCACCCCGACCATTTAGGAAGATTATGAAAACTATTAAAAACGAATCGAAGATTGTGGTTATCGGTGGCGGCACTGGAAGTTTTTCGGTACTGTCTGGTATTAAGAAATATTTTAATAATATAACAGCGTTGGTTAGTATGGCGGACGACGGCGGATCGACTGGGCAGCTGCGCGATGAATATGGAGTTTTGCCAGCCGGCGATGTACGGCAGTGTTTGGTGGCGTTGAGTAAGTCGCCGAAGATTCGCGATTTGTTTAATTATCGGTTTGAGGACGGTGGCTTGAATGGGCATTCTTTTGGCAACTTGTTTCTGACGGCGCTGGAAAAAACCACTGGTAATTTCCGCGAGGGAATTGAGCTGGCCAGCCAAATTTTGCGGGTGCGTGGTGTGGTCGAGCCGATTACACTAGACAAGGTGGTCTTGGCGATTAAGGACGGCACTTCGATTATCCGTCATGAGCATAATATTGATATTAGAAAGTTCAAGTGTTTGCGGCCGGAAATTTGGCTAGAGCCGAAACCGCGACCGAACCCAGCGGCGATCGAGGCTATTAAAAAAGCTAAGATTATCATTATCGCGCCGGGCGATTTATACACTTCGCTAGGCGCGGCTTTAGTGGTGCCAAATATCGGCGCGGCGCTGAAAAAATCGCGAGCGCGTAAAATTTATATTTGTAATCTAATCAACAAACCCGGCCAGACAGACGGTTTTTCGCCGATTGATTATGCTGAGGAGCTGGAAAGAATGGCTGGACAACAGTTTATCGATGTGGTGTTGTATAACAATCGCCGGCCTAGTCGCGAGTTGCTGGAAAAATACGCTGATGACGGCGAGTTGCCGGTGCGAGCGGACAGCCAGGAAAGGCGAGCGGCGGCACATTTTCAGATGATAAGCGCTAATTTGATTGACAAAAGAATTAGTTCGAAAAGTCCGAGCGACAAACTGAAGCGGTCGTTTATTCGCCATAATCCGGATTTAATAGCTCATAATATTTTGCGGGAGGCATAAAAGATGAGCGAGATGTTGGTTTTGGATTTTGACAAAACTTTGGCCGATACTGACGGTTTGTTTGACGTATTGTGCGAGACAGCGGAACAAGTTGAAGCTGGTTTGGGGTTAGAGTTGTTTGAGTATAATGCGAATCGCATGGCGGCAGGCGACCAGCGGGAAATGTTTCGACCGGATGTGGTTTTGGGCGACCGCGCGGTGGAAGTTTTCGCGACCTTTTCAGCCTTGGTGGCGGGATCTGACAAGGAATATATTTTTGAAGACGCCGAACGGTTGTTAAAGAAAGTTAAAGACTTGGGTCGCGCGGCAGTGATTTTAACGTTTGGCGATGAGGCTTGGCAAAGGGCTAAAATCGAGGCAATTTTAGGGTCGGCGGGTTATGATTTGCCGGTGGTCTATACTGAGGAAAAGATTAAGTCGAAGGTGCTTGAGGGGGCTTGGTCGGAAGAAAGACAGGTTTATGAATTAAACTCGGTATCAGCTGGCGGAATTGTCGGTGTGGGCGATGAGCGGTCGGACTTTGTCGGCTATGAAAATCTGCCGAACGCCAGAGGTTATATTAAAAACCGCCGGCAGTTGTCGGATTTGCCGGAAAATGTTCAGTCGATTGGCTCGCTTGATGAAATTGAATTATCAGCGTAGAATATAATTATGACGAAACGATACAATCCCAGCCAGATAGAGCCGAAATGGCAGAAATATTGGCAGGACAACGATTTTTTTGCCGCCAAAGATTTCGACGACACTCGGCCAAAATTTTACACCGCCGAGATGTTTCCGTATCCCAGCGGCGACGGCTTGCATGTCGGGCATGTTCGGAATTTTACGATTGTCGATGTGATTGCGCGCTATAAGGCGCAACAAGGTTGCAATGTGCTGCGGCCGTTTGGCTATGATACTTTCGGTTTGCCGGCCGAGAATTACGCTATTAAAACCGGCGCGGCGCCGCAAGATGTAACAGCTGCCAACATCGCCAACTTTCGCAATCAAGCCAAAAAACTGGGCTTCGCGATTGATTGGCAGCGCGAGTTAAATACTTCAGATCCAGAATATTACCGCTGGACACAGTGGATTTTTGCCCAACTTTACAAAAAAGATTTGGCGTATAAAAAAGAATCATACCAGTGGTGGTGCAATTTTGACAAGACAGTTTTAGCCAATGAACAAGTCGAAGCTGGCAAATGCTGGCGTTGCGGCAAAGAAGTTGAAAAGAAAAAAATGAGCCAGTGGTATTTCAAAATCACCGAATATGCCGATGAGCTACTAAATGATTTGGACGAACTCGACTGGCCGGAAAAAATCAA
>JAITSF010000038.1 GCA_031287975.1 Candidatus Nomurabacteria bacterium | reverse complement strand
TATGCCGATGTCAACGGCGACGGCATTATCGACGGCCAGACCACGACCGACGCTCTCAAAATGTTGGAAATTGACGATTTAGGGCTAGATCCGGCTGATCGCGCTATGTTAAAATCGATTTACAAAAATTATGGCGACAGAGCGGTCGGACTAACCACAATTTCGGCGCTGACCGGCGATGAAGTTTCGACAATCGAAGACCATCTCGAACCGTATTTAATGCAAATCGGCTTCATCGAGCGCACGCCGCGCGGCCGCAAAGTTACACCCAAAGCTATTAAGCACATAGGAGGTTGAGATGAAAAGACCAGACAGCGGCCGGCGCAAACGAGTTAAATTGACGGTCGAAGAAAAGGCCGACCATGCTATTTCGGTGCACGATTATCCGGAATTGGACTTGAACGAAAACGAATATGTTTTGATAGATGTCGAACGCACTAAACTATTACCGGTTGTGGCTCATGTGACGGCCGGTGTCGGCTATGTATTTTTCACAATTGTCGCTTTTTTGGACATGAGCGGGCAGTTCGGAGTTTCCGACAACGGATCGTTTAGTATAATTTGTTTGTTGGCGACGATTTTGTTGGCGGTAATTTGTTACACAGCGGTTTGGGTTTACAATCGCAATCGGATGATTGTGTCAAACCAGCGGATTTTTAGCGAAATCCAGCAAGCTTTGTTTTCGTTTTACATGCAAAGTATCGAGCTGGAACATGTCGAGGACATCAGTTATTCACAGGTTGGGATTTTGGCAAACTTTTTCGATTATGGTTCGATCCGGTTTTCGACTATCGGCAACGAACACACTTACGAACTGACTTTTGTCAACCAGCCGGAAAGCCAAATCAAGATTATTAAAAAAGCCGTTCACGATGTGGATGAAGGCGAAGCCACGAAGTTTAAGGCTAAAAGTGCTTATTCGAGCGATGATTTAACATAATCGGCTTCTTTGTCAAGGTCGGCGGTCAGTCGGAAATCGCGGCACTTGCTTTGGTTGTCGCAGTCTAAACCTTCGTAGCGGTAGCGGCTGTCTGGGTCGCCGATTGTGTAACCGAGCGCGTCAGTCAAGATCGTTTGATCGATACCGCTTAAGGTGTCAACTTTGATTTGTTCCGGATAGTAGCCATGTGCTGGGAAATAAACTTCTCTCAGGCTGTAGTAAATTGCGTTGACAGCGGCTTTACGGTCGCGGTCGGCGTAGGAAGTATCAAGGTCGGTTTTCTGTATCACAAAAAATATCGCTAATATCGCCAAAACCGTGAAGAATATCAGCATTTCGATTACAGTAAAACCCTCTTCATGTTTCATATTTACTATATTAACAAAAATCTGCTAAAATGGAAACATGAAAAATGCGAGCGCTAAGAAAGCTCACAAACGCCAGCGGTCGAAGCACAAAATCGGCCGGCAAAAGCAAACCAGAATAGAAACTATTGCGGTTTTAGTTGCGCTTTGTTTGGCGTTGGTGGCGACCGCGACAGTAATTACGGTCGATATTTTGAAAATCTCGATTATTAAAGTCGGCTTGCCGGTGGTCGGTGGCGTTTATAAAATCCAGCCCAGCGATGTTTTGGGGCAGGATTTTTTGGAGTGGGATTTCGCGACCGATTCAGACTACGCCCAGCGCTACCAGATCGACTATAACTCTAGCGAAGAATATACAATTCGCCAAGTTTACTCGAACTTGCTTTTAAGTGGCGTGATTGACACCAAAACTCGGCAGCTTACTTACGAACTACGACCGGCGGATGGCAGTTGCGCCCAAAGTTGGCTGATGACGTATGAACCTTCCGGCAGTCGGCTGGTATCGACCTGCGATGTTTGGGCGGAGAGTCGGATTTTACGGTTTCAAAGTGTCGGCGGCGGGCTGGAGCTGCCAGCGCCCGCTAAACCAGTTGTGGAAAACGGCGTTTACGCTTTCTCGCCCAACTCTAACCCGCAAGGCGTTGTGGAAACCATCAGCGATCGTCCGCAAGTTGTCGAAAAGGACAATTCGCCTCAACAACTGTTCGAGCTAACTTATACAAGTTTGGGGTATTATAATATCTATAGTTTGGACTTGGAGCAGTACCTCGATATCTCGGCGGACGGCGATTTAAGCCTGAGCGTCCAACCGGCGGAATACTGCGGTCAGAGCTGGGCGATTACATTTCAAGATGCGGCTTATAAAATTATTTCGTCCTGTAATGGTCAAGTCTTGGGAGCGTTGGACGGTGTCAATGTCGGTACGGTTTCGTCAGTCGATGATGTTTCAGCCTTGTGGCAAATTGAGCCGCGCCGCACGCTGCTGTTCGTGGGCGACTCGATAACTTATGGCCAAACAAATTGCAACTACGGCAGCAGCTATTGCCGGCGAGCGGCCTCGAACGCTGTCGATGTCGAGATGAGCATTTTGAACCGCGAAGCCGTCAATTATATCGAAATCAACATGGGCAACTCAGGCGCTACGGCCAGTAGTTATCTCTATGGCATTAACGAAGCTTACCTGCAAAAACTCCGCAAATATCGTATCGAAATCGCTCAAATCATGCTTGGCACTAATGATGCCACACGCGGTTTTTCGGTCGCTGCCTATCTTAAGAACCTAACCGGTATCATCAACGAGCTACAAACTGCCGGTGTCAAAACGATTATCATAAACCGACCGATTTATAACGCCGTCAGCGCGTGGCAGCTGAGTAATTATTTCGAGGGTCTGACCGGACTAGCTAATAACCAGACAATTTTCATCGGCGACACTGCCGGCTATGACTGGTTTCGCCAAAATTCTTGGCACCTCGACGGCGGCGGCAGCGGTTTTCACCCTGACACCGAAGGCTACCGTGTCTTGGGCGAGTTGTGGGCGGCGGCTTTCCAACAAATTGTGGAAAACTAAGCTTGTGTTTACTTTCGATTGGTGGTAATATAAGTTTAGTATGGTGTATTATGAAGATAAACAATATAAAAAGTATAATAAGAACATGTTCTGTATCAGGGGAAGTTTTACCAGTTGGAACGCGCTGTATTTGCTGGTGCCATTTTTTGTGCTGGCGCTGATTCCTTACATGTATCTGTCAGCGCAGCCGACGCCGTCTAGTCGGGTGAGCGAGAGCCGTGATGTGCCGATTGCCGCTAATATCGAAACGGCTAATACGGTCGAGAGCTTCACCGAGCCTGTGGCAGCCGCCAAAAGTAAGATTTTGTTTGTCGGCGACTCTATTACCAGCGGTATGACGAATTGTAACTACGTGGCAAATCAGTGCGACAAGGTTAGCGAGTCGGCGGTTAGCAAGGAGATTGATTTTTTGGGCAAGGACAGTTTTACCGCTAAACTGGGCAGTGCGCAGGCCCAGACGACGGCTGATCATTTGGCGGGCGGGCTAGGCGTCGAGGGTGCTGACATCGCTCAGATAATGCTCGGTGCTAACGACGCGGGGCAGGGTTTTTCTGCCGAACAGTATAAACAAAATATGCTGG
>JAITSF010000064.1 GCA_031287975.1 Candidatus Nomurabacteria bacterium | reverse complement strand
GGAATATTTAGGGACAAGAACTCTCGAAAATTATTCTAACAAAAAAGCTCACGCCGAGCAAGGGAAATCGGAACATTTCCCTGTTGATGAGTATAGCACAAGCGCTTTGATTTGTCAAGGTTTTTATATTAGCCGACAATTACCACGAAATCAGCGTCGGTAGTGTAGGAAAATGGGAAATCGGACAGGATTAGCCGGTCGCCATAGATTTCTTTGAGGGCTTCGGCGGTGGCTGGTTTGTCGATGGATAGTTGATAGACCGTTACAGAGCCGTAATTGGCGGGTTCGGCATTGCCGATGTTGCCGGTACGGAAACCTTTGTCTTCTAGTTTGTCGGCTTCGGCGGAGGCTAGGCCGTCGGTGTCGGAGCCGTTGAGGACGTCGATGATGGCTTTTTCGCGCACCATTGGATCGGAACTGATCGACTCGCGAATGTATTGTTTGATTTCGCTGTAGTCGAAAGTTCCAGCGGTTGGCACTACCACACTAGCACCATTAATGTTTTCGTTGGTAACTAAATAAATGCCGTTAGCGTCGTCGACCAGCGGCAGGCTGAGGAGGTTGTTGGTGTCGATTTCGTCCAGTAGTCGTGCTAGAGTCCGGACTTCGCCAGCGCGAAAGTTAGTGCGCAGGTTGTCGCCCAGAGCTTGGACAAAACTAACTACTGTTACCGGATTAGTCATTGTGCCGACACTAAGCGCCTTTTTTTGCAGGGCTTGAATAATTAGCTGTTGATTGCGTTCGCGAGCGAAGTTGGAATCCTCGAAACCATAGCCGCCAGCCGAGCCACGCGCTCGGATAAAGGCCAGCGCTAGATGTCCGTCCATATGGACAGTTTCGCCGTTGTCAAAGTCGATACCGGTGGCGATGTCGTAAACACCGTCGGGATTGTTGCTGTTGATTGTTACGTCGATTCCGCCGACGGCATTAACGATGTCGATCACGCCGTTCCAGCTTAAATGTGCGTAATATTGGACATCCAGCCCTAAGATTTCGCCGGTTTTGTCTTGGAATTCGGCGGCCGCGGCAGCTTCGTTGGCTTCGTCGTCGTCCTCGAGAGCGCAGCGGTAAGTTTCGTTCAGCCGGCCAGCGCTAGTGCCGAGCGCGTAGTTCGGGCAGTAGTGTTTGACCCACAAATCGCGCGGCAGGCTGACCATAAAGGCGGTTTTATCAGTTTGGTTAATGCTGAGAATCATAATGGTGTCTGAGAGTAATGGGCCGTCGTAGTCGACCGGCGCTGTGCCAAACAGTAGGATATTAGTGCGACCGTTGCTGTCTTGTTTGAGCGGTTCGCTGGTGAAAACGTCCCACCAGTTGCCTAATAAACTGTCTTCCGGCCACAGGAATTTCAGCGCGCCGAAGACCAGACCGAACAACAGCGCTAAGCTGAGCAAAATTATAATGATAAGTTTTTTCTTGAGTTTTTTGGGCGGTTTCGGGGCGCGGCGCAGGGCTTTTTGAACAAGTTTTTTGTTCGGGCGGCGGTTGTCGATGAAATTGTCAGAGTCGATGTTGTCGTAGCCAGGTAAGTCGGCTAAAGTCGAGTCGAGATCGCCCGCCCAATCGTCCGGCGGCGACGCTGCCAGAGCGGTTTTGACTGAGCTGCCCAAAGTCGGCGAGCGGCGGTTGGGTGGCGGCAGCAAGCCGTCGCGGACATTGGATTTTGGTTTTGGCACGGTGTCTAAAGTTACCCGCCGGCGCGTTGGTGTTGGCACTATGAAGCCGTCAATATTGCTCGCATTTCTTTTCATGATACTTATGCTATTTTACCAAAAAATTATTTTTTTTCAATCGGATTTTGGCGGTTTTTTCAGCTGATTTTCAGGCACCATTAGCAACAGAAAGAAAATTAGATAGATATGAATAGCGTTGGGATAGCCAGAGAAGAATATCCATTGGGCTAGGAAAGCTAGTGCTAGCGCCCAAGTCCATTTTTTGTTTGAGGTTTTGTAGAAAAAGACGATGAGCAGGCTTAAAAACAGGGCGAAACCGACGATTCCAAGTTCAAGCGGGATTTCGGTGTATTGGTTTTGGGTGATTTCGAGTTGGCCGATTTGGTCGGGGTGGGTTTGGTGCATGGCGACGCCGGCACTACCCAGTCCTGCGCCGAACAGCACGACGGTCGGCGAGCTTTTCCAAGCGTCGTAGGCTAGTTCGTTGAAACTCAGGCGGGCGTCGGTCGATTCGGCGACATAGCCATCGAAATAGACGTCGGGCGATTTGGCGGTTTCGACTTCGTCGGTAAGCAAAATGTTGGGTTCGAGCGGGCGAGCGCTTTGGCGGAAATCGAGCGTTCCCAGCGACAGGTGATGCAGGCTTTTGGCGACGCCTTGCGCGAAGTTTTCGTTGACACTGGGGTTGATCGCCACCATTGTCCCCTGCGCCGCTAGTGAAATGATGAAACAAGTTATAGTTAGACCGATTGTTTGTAGATTTTGTTTTAGTTTTTTATGATTTATAGCTAACAAGACGACTAGACCGATAACGAGAGCGTAGATTGCGCCGCGCGATAGAGTCATGAAGAAAGTTATTAGTAAAAATCCGGTTAATAAATTATGCCAAAATGGCGCAGTTTTTTTGTATGTTTGGACTACTAAAAGCAGAATTGGCGCTAGTAATAGGCTGCCTAGGAATTGCGGTTCGATAGCAAAGCCGACAGCCCGCGGGAAACCGAAGTATTCAAACTGGCAACCAACGCAAATCAGCGTGGTTTCCATCGGCAGACCAACGATGTCGAGCAACATTTGTAGCCAAGCCAGCAACGACACGACCGCCGCCGAGGCTATAAAAATCTTCGTCAGCGCCGGCAGCAGTTGGTGGATTTTGGGGTGAGTGATAATTCTTAAAAACGCTGCCAGCAGCAACCAAACCACACCGGCCGTCAGCAACCCACGCAGTTGGTTGCCCGACCAAATCAGCGTCAATAAATTCCACAGCGCGAAACTAATCGCCAGCCAGCAGAATTTATTTTGAAAGATTTGGCGGCGGGCGCGCCACAATTGCGGGATTGATGTCAGCGCGAAAAACAGCAGCCCCAACAGCGCAATCGACAGCTCGAAATACATATTTTCCGAGCGCCCGAATTCTATCAGTGGCTGGTAGCTAAACCAAACGGCCGCTGGCAACGCCAGCAAGCACCAATCGCTCACAGTCAATTTTAACTTGCCCAGACCCAAAATTTGCTGAATCTTATTCATTATTAAACTCCGACAATTTGGCGGATTTGCCGCTTAAAATTTGCTTCGGAAAATTTGGCGGCGGACTTTTTGATAAACGAGGGATTAAACTTTGTGGTGTGGAATTTTTCGATGGCTTCGACTAAACTTTCGACGGTTTGATGCTTAAAAAACAAGCCGTTTTTGCCGTCGATGATAAAATCCAACGCACCGCCGTTCCGATAAGCAATCACCGGCACGCCCGACATCAAGGCTTCGACCGGCGCGATACCGAACGGTTCTTGGCTGGTGAAAATAAAACCGTCGGCGGAGCTTAAAATTTGCGAGATCTTGCGGACGCTGTGGATCGGTGGTTTGAATTTGATATTGCGCTGTCCCTTGGCGGCTTTTTGTAAAGCTTGACGGCTCGGCCCGCCACCGACAATCAGCAGCTTATCGCCAGTCTTTTTAACCGCCGCGACGCTCAAGTCGAAACGTTTCCAACTAGCCAGCCGGCCAATTGACACAAAACCAGCGCGCTGTTTGGTCGGCGGCGAACTTTTAGCGACTTTGACCGGCGGAAACACCACTACTGAGCGACGTTTGTAATATTTTTTAATTTCGTTTTGGACAAATGTCGAGTTAGCCAGTAAAATATCCGGACGCTGAGTGTAGCGGAAATCGGCGCGCTTTAGCGGGCTAATCAGAATCTTCAGGCCCAAACGAACCAGCGGATTCAAAATCCCAAAACCGGGATTTTTATAATATTCGTCGTATTTTCCCCAATAATATTGAGTCGGGGCGTGAATGTAGGAAATATGTTTGGTTTTCGCACCGGTCTTGACATATTTAGCTTCAGCACCACTGATAGAAATCACAACGTCGTAGCTGCTTAAATCCAAATGCGAAAAATAGTAAGCGCGCAAAAACGGAATCAAGCGCCGCGACCAAACCGGCAGGCGGTTTAGCCAGCCGACCCGCACATCGGTTGTTGGCAGCCAATCGGTTTTGCTCGGGCGATACTGCGAAGTATAAATCGGCGCGTTTGGATACATCTTTGCCACCGCCGCAATCACTCGCTCGGCACCGCCGAAACCCTCGGTCAGCCAGTCGCAAACGATAGCAATCTTCTGGATCATTTAGCGCCTCTTCGCAACAGCACCGACAAGACAGTTCTGAGGATTATTTGGATGTCCAACAGCAGCGACCAGTTTTGGATATAATAAACATCCAAACGCCGGCGCTCTTCAAAACTAATATTGCGCCGACCGGACACCTGCGCCAGTCCGGTCAGACCGGATTTAATCATCAAAATCAAGTTTTTGTCGGGATATTTATTTAGCTCGTTTTGTACCAGCGCGCGCGGCCCAACCAAGCTAATATCGCCCTTGATGACGTTAAAAAGTTGCGGCAGTTCGTCGAGTGAAGTTTGGCGTAAAATCCGGCCAATGCTGGTAAAGCGCGGGTCGTTGTCGAGTTGGTCGCCACTGTCGCGATAAATTTTGCCCAGTTCCGGTTGGCCGAGTTTAGCGAAAGCTTTTTCGGGGCTGAGACCGTTGACGTTGGTGGAAATACTGCGAAATTTATAAATCCCGACAGTTTGGCCATAGCGGCTAAGGCGCTTTTGCCGGAACAAAACTTTGCCGCGCGGTTCGTTGATTTTTATCAACAGTGCGATTATTAGCATAAACGGCGACGCCAATGTTAAAAATATCAAGCCAAAAATAATGTCGGACAACCGTTTAATCAGTCGCGCCCGACCGACCAGCGGCGTGGTGCTAACCGTAATAACCGGCTGCGAGCCGATAATATCCATGTCGCCCATGTGCGAAATCAAAATGTCTTGGTTCGGCACGAACATGTAACGGGTGTGGTGATTGACAGCTTGGGCATAGATTTTTTCGGTGTTTAGCTCTTCGGTTTGGACAATTACGTCCGGCGTGGTGGCTTTGAGGGCTTGGTCGAGCGAGCTGAATTTTTTGTCATGCAGGTATTTTGGAATGTATTTTTTCTGGGCCACCACAGCGCAAATTTGGTAGCCAGAGTCGGTGTTGTTGCGCAAATAATCCGCCAAAATATAGCTGCTGTCGTTGTTGCCGATGATTAACATATTAAGCAGCCCGCGACCATGTCGCAAAACAAATCGCCGAACCGCCGCTAAAAACTCGCGCGAGATTATCAGCAACAAATACAAAGTTATCAGGGCGTAAATCGCCACTGGCCGCACCGGAAAAATCTCGGCGGCGGCAAAAAATTCATACGAAATCAGCGCCATGATACCAATTCCTGACGCCAACAACAACCGACCATACAAACGCGGCCGATGAATATAAATCAACCGATTATACAACCCACAGACCACCGCCGCCACAAACCACAACGGCGACAAAACCGCGATGGTCTTCAAAAATTCCAGCGTGCTGGCTTCGAAATAAAACGGTCGCGGGTCGAACCAAATCCGAAGATAATAAGCCAGCGACACCGCCAACACAAACACCAAAATATCGCTTAGCGCCAAACAAACTTTATAAACAAATGTCGGATTTCGCTTCATATGCTGACATTTTACCACTTTTTGGGCTTTAAGCCAAAAAACCGTCGCAACCTTTGGACACTTTTCATGGGTAAGCCGTCGTAAATTAGCGATTTTAAGTAGTCATTGCTGACAGTTTTGGTGGCTTGAATGCGACGGCGCTCTCTTAAGGCGTGCGGCAGTAGCGTCCAACTTTTAATAATGCCTTTGAGCGCTGGCCAGCCGTCGCCGGACAGGATTTTATGTCCGAACAGCAATAGCTCAGCTACGAACAGCCGCCAAGCTGTCGCGAGAAACATACCGCGCGGCAGATTTTTCCATAACACCAACGGCAAGTTTTTGAAAATCTGGTAAACTGTGAAGCCCGGCATTTTTTGGCTGGTGGCGCTGTGTTTGTGATAAGCCACCGCCGATTTTTCGTACCAAATTTTATAGCCCGCCAACTGCGCCCGCCAGTCTATATCGACATCTTCGTTGTAAGCGAAAAACACTTCGTCGAACAGCCCGATATCCTTGAAAAGCGCCGTTTTATAAAGCGTCGCGCCGCCAGTCGAGCCAAAAACATAGCCCGACTCCGGCGCTTCAGCGGCCGGTTTATGCTCCGCTCGCAGCAGCGGCACACCCCAAGTGGTGTATTGGTCGCCAGCATCGTCGATTGTCTTGCCGTCGGCCGACAGCAACAGGCCAGTTACAATCGCGGCTTTGGTCTTTTGCATAGCCGTCACCAAATTCTCCAACCAATCCGGCTCAACCTGCGCGTCATTATTCAGCAGCGCCACAGCATCAAAACCGTTCTTGATGGCGTGGCGAATGCCGATATTGACACCGCCCGCGAAACCGTGATTTTTAGTTTTCTTTAGCCAAACATCGCCGGATTTAACAACTTTGTCCAACTTCTCGACCGACTCGTCATGGCTGCCGTTATCGATCAAAATAATTTGGTAATTTTTGTAAGTCGACCGGCGAAGAGCCTTCAGACAATTGACGGTGTCCCGCCAGCCTTTATAGTTTAAAATCACCACCGCAACTTTGAGTTTTTTCATAAAATTATGATATCACAAATACGAGAAAACCCCGCGATGTTTTAAATCGCGGGGCTCCTCTCTACAGATCTTCGCCGTACAGGACGGCAGCGGCGGTTTTCTTCTGCAGGTATTGCAGGAGATAGAAACCAGCTGCCGCCGAGAACAAGTCTGGCGAGTACAAGATGCGGCTAACGGGTATAAACTTAGACCCGTAGATCCGCTCACAGCCGTCGCCTTTGGCGGCTTCTTGTACTATGGCTGGGAAAGCATAGCTGTCCTTGGTTTCGATAAGAGCCGAAGCTGTTACCGACAGACCAAAAAATGCCACGCCTTCGTCCTCGCCCGACGTATCGAAAAACGTCGAGTTAGGGTTCTTACCGTCCGCCAGTTTGATTGGCTGACTGAACTCGTAGCCGAGCTCTTCCAACGCCTCGCGCAGGGCGGTTGCAGCTTTGTCCTTGTCTGACGGGTCCATAAAGCCACGAGGGACTTCCCAGATCCGACGACCCAACAGCGGGCGATTCTGTTCAACCACCCCGACATAAAGCATCCCGTTGATAGGATGAATCATGTAGGGAATAGTGACAGCGCCGCCACCCCCTAGCTCGTCGAACACCCAGGTGTCGTAGCCAGCGGGGTGTTGACCGTATCGGACAGTGCCGAACTTTGGCGATTCAATTTCAAGGCTTTCGACTCCCTCGATTTCTTCGCCGTTAACACGCACTGTCCAGCCGCGCTTGGCCTGGTTGGAGATTTGTCCCATCTGAAACGGAACACGGACGTTTTTTGTAGCCATAATAGCTCCTTTGCCTGGGGTCCTCGACTACTCTGCTTCGCCGATGATAAACCCGATTTCGAACAAAAACCATTTTTGCGCAAAATCGGGTTTGTCATCTAGCAAAAACCAAACCATCTCTAATCTGTAAAGAGTTAATGTGCTAGGGTATTTTACCCTATCCCCTAATTGTATCACACTTATCCTTTTTTGTCAATACTCAAAATACGCAACGCACCGATAGTCGATTAACGCGAGCATCGCTGCCGTGACCATCATACATCCCCTGAAACGCGTCGGTGGGTTGCCAGTGGCTAGTGACCACAAAAGCACTACTGGCTAGCAGCGTGGGCGGCTTCGACTTCGGCGGCTTTTTTGTCGAGTTCGGCCTGTTCGGCAGCTTTGGCGGCGGCTTTGGCTTCAGCTTCGGCACGTTTTTGGTCTTTAAGTTTTTCGGCTTCGGCCTCAGCTTTAGCGTTATGAATGTCGTTGATAGATTTATCAAAATCCTTGCCGACCAAACGCGCCGACTTGCCGGTGCGACGCCGCAAAAACGTCAAGTAATTTCGCCGGACTTTGCCGCGTTTAACAATCTCGACTTTCTCCACCAGCGGGCTATGCAACAAATACGATTTCTCCACACCGACCCCAGAAGTAATTTTGCGCACCGTAATTCGCGAACTCAGCGATTCTTTGCGATCGCAACGAATCACCACGCCCTCGAAAGTCTGCAGCCGCTCCTTCGCGCCTTCCTTAATTTTCTGAGTTACCCGTACTGTATCGCCGCTACGGACATCAACAACCTGCGGCTTCTTCTGCTGGTCGTTAATATTTTTAATCAAATCAAAACTCATCTTCTTTCCTTTTCAAATTATTATTGCAATTCCTTAAAACCCACTTTAGCACAATCAACCAGTTTCGACAAGCCCTGATTAGTATTCAGCACCAATTAGCTAATCACACTCAGTTCGAATATCAAAACTTCAAGATACTCCTATAAAACTCGCCTTCCTTGTCTTTGGTATGGTTTTTATATTTTAGGGAGACTCATAGCACCGGCACCGCGTTGTAGATAATCGTGGTTTGGTATGTACCGCTGAGTTTGCTAAGGTTGACTTTAGCGCCGAAAAAGACATCTGTGTTGTCGCCAGATTCATTAGGTGTCGCAACCTGTTTGACAATTAGCGGGTTGTTCAGGTCCGGGATTTGGCAAAGCCGCTGCGAAGCTAAATCAGTCGGATTCAGCGTAAAGCCCCAAGTGTTGTTATTGATAGTGTTGGTGGTGTTAGTCAAATTTTTAGTTTCCGTATCCCAAGCGCAGGTGTTGTCAGTGCTGGTTATATATTGTTGGCTAAATGACAGGTTCCTTAAGTCTTTAGCATTCGGATTATCGCTGGGTTGATTAGTAGAAATAGACATCAGATAGCCAGTTAAATTATTTGTGATAACCGAAACTTCTTGCGACGAACTGGTAAAATGTCCTGCTGCTGTCGGTGTGACGGAAAAATCAACATCGCTATCAAGTTCTATTTTAAGATATGTATTGTCTAATACATAAGCAGTACCATCCGCGGAAACAGCCATAATTGGTGTAAAAGTTGTGCCTGGCGCGTAATAAAACATAGCCGCTTCACTACTAAGCGCATCTTGCGCATCTAAATTGTCATCGACTTTATTAGCTACAGTGGTTGACTTACCCGACATTACGCCAGTCACATTTTCGATATTGATTCTTGAATCGCTGCCCAAGTCCCCCACCACAGTCAACTCTTTGCCTTCGTCGAACAATATACCATTATCTGAATCGCTAGTGCCAATCTTGGGATTACCAGAAAGGTTAATTGTACCGCTAGTGTAAAAATAAATTCCTGCTCCGCCGTTAGCGGCAGTGTTACCAGTAAATGTCCCGCCGCTCATATTGAGGGTACCCCACACATCCATACCGCCACCGTTGCTATTGGAGACATTGTTCGAAATAGTCCCTGCTGTGATATTGACTATTGCGCTGGCAGATGTCGAGATGCCACCGATACCACTGCCAAACGCTACACTAAGACCTACATTAGAGTCTATTAGACCACCGCTAATATTGAGTGTACCACTTACTTGAAAACCACCGCCACTCTTAGAAGTGTTGTTAGATATTTCGCCACCAGTGATATTAACTGTGCCATTTAAGTAAACACCGCCACCGCTAGTGTTGGCGGTGTTGTTAGATATTACGCCACCAGCAATGTCGGCTGTTGCGTTAGTGTCTATAAGTATACCCCCGCCATAGGTGTTGGCAGTGTTATTAGATATTTCGCCACCAGTGATATCAGCTGTAGTGTTAATATTAATATACACACCGCCACTTTGCTGAGCAGTATTATGAGAGATTAACCCATCATCTATTGTTAAAGAACCATTAGAGTATACACCGCCGCCATAAGTGGCTGTATTAGCGTCACTAGCATCATCGCCGCCGATTGTGCCGCCGGTAATGTCTAGTGTACCATTTGAATAAATGCCACCACCGCTGGCGTTGGCGGTGTTGCTGTGAATATTTCCGCCATTTATAGTAGCTGTGGCGCCACTCACTATATTAATTCCACCACCAAAATCAGCTGTGCTATTAGATATAATCCCATTATCCATAATCATCATACCACTCACACGAATGCTGCCGCCACTAGTAGCTGTATTATGAGAGATCAACCCATCATCTATTGTTAAAGAACCACTAGAATATACACCGCCGCCATAAGTGGCTGTGTTAGCGTCACTAGCATCATCGCCACCGATTGTGCCGCCGGTAATGTCTAGTGTACCATTTGAGTAAATACCGCCACCGCTAGTGTTGGCGGTGTTGTTGTGGATTAAAGTACCATTATTAATGTATAGAACGGAAGAATTACCGCTATATATCGCACCACCATAATATCCAGTATTGTCAAGCAACCCAGCATTAGAAACATTTACAATGCCTAAATTATAGATACCGCCGCCACCCGAATTAGTTCCTGTAGCGGTGTTATTAGATATTTCGCCACCAGTGATATCAGCTGTTTTGTCAGTATTGATATACACACCGCCGCCGCGTTGAGCGGTATTATTAGAGATTAGCCCATCATCTATTGTTAAAGAACCGCTAGAATATACACCGCCGCCATAAGTGGCTGTATTAGCGTCACTAGCACCATCGCCGCCGATTGTACCACCGACGATGTTTAGTGTACCATTTGAATAAATACCGCCGCCGCTGGTGTTGGCGGTGTTGTTAGATATTTCACCACCAGCAATGTCGGCTGTTGCGTTAGTGTCTATAAGTATGCCCCCGCCATAGGCGTTGGCAGTGTTATTAGATATTTCGCCACCAGTGATGCTAACTGTGCCCTGGGAGCAAACACCGCCGCCGCCGCTAGCGTAAACATTAGGATCTGTAGCTTGGTTACCGGTGATTTTGCCATCGCTCATAGTAAAGGCTGTAGTCGTAACAACACCCGCACCCTTACCTTCTGCTTCATTATTCCTAATTTCTCCACCGGTTAAGTTTAAAATTTCACCGAACACTCCGCCGCCGCCGCCACTATTCGCGCCGCTATCGTAATCTGGCGCTACACTATTATATGCAATCGTACCGCCACTCATATTAACTATCCCAGCAGCTTGAACTCCACCGCCACCGCCACAATTAACACTATTACCACCACACCCTGACGCACCAACGCCATATATAGTCATTGCAGTATTATAGGCAATCGTACCACCGTTAATATTTACGGTTACGCTATTGCTACTATAAATCCCGCCACCTGAACTGCTTGTATCGTTATGGTGTATATAGCCGCCATTCATATTAATTATTCCACCATTAACCGTAACCCCACCACCACGGGAATTATCATTATTCTTGAGTTCGGCGCACTTATTAATATTAACCACTTGACTCGTTTGGTTAATCAAAGCACCCGAAACCTGACCGACAAGAGATTTCTGACCATCGATGATGATATTGGAAAAAGTCGCTGTGACACCACTGGTATAAAACAGATCGCCAGTCACGCCAGTGCCGCGACTGACAACTTCAGACCCGGTAGCGCCTTGGATAGTTATGTTGTAGTCGCCACTGATAGTTATACGTCCGATTAGGGTATAATCTTCGGCGAAAGTTAGTAGATTAGTCGTGCCAGTCGCTAGGCCCGACAGCCAAGTGTTAATGTCACTAAGTAATGTTGTTGATTGCACTGTCATCATACTACCGCTAACCGTTGTTAGCGATGGGTCACAAATTTCTTCAAAAATTTCTGGTATTTCGTCATCATATACTCCCAGCGTTTTTATAGCGCCGTCATCACTTATTGTACTTTGTACACTAACTGTGCCAGCATTGTCTGTCGATGCGTTCATTAAACCAAGCTTAGGAACATCGTCCGACTCGGAAATCTCGGCCGCCGTTGCCTCGCCTAGTGTAGACTCGACAGCCAGCGCTTCTTCTGAGGTCGCCGCAGTCGTCGTCGCCTCATCCGCTGCTGTCTCGGCTACAGCTTCATCCGGCACCGTCTCCTCGACCGCCGCCTTTGTTAGATTCGCCTGTTGCCAAACAGAACTTAGCGGCACAGCCCCACCAAACAATACCAACAAAACCACTCCCGCAGCTGAAGTCGATTGTTTGACACGAAGACGCATCGTTTGTTTTACCTTTCAGTTGTGGTGGTTTGTTAATTATTGATTTCGATTTTCTCACTTAACCGTTTTTGTCTCTACCACAAGACATTATCATTGTAGCGCCTGTATTTATAAAATGCAAGCTTTTTTATATAATTTTTTACAAAACTCGGTTGATTTCTTCGATCGAAGTTTCGCCGGCCAGGGCTTTCAACACACCAGACTGAATCATCGTTACCATGCCATTTGCTTGAGCGGCTTTTTTGATAGCGTCAGCGTTGACGTCTTTTTCGTCGCCGGTTAGAAATTCTTGGACATCTTTGTCAACAACCAGCTGCTCCATAACAACTGTCCGACCGAGATAGCCAAAAGGATTTTCTTCGCTGGTGCCAGGTTTATAAAGCTTGAAATCGAACAAATTTGGCTTTTCTATCCCAGCCGGCAGGCTTACTAACACTTGGCGAATCCAGGTTTTGGTGGCTTCGTCTGGTTCGTACTCGACTTTAGTGGCTGGGTCGAGCTTGCGCACCAAACGCTGCCCGACAACCAACCGCACCGCTGTCGAGAAAATCGGGTTTTTGCCAATCATATCAATCATCCGCGCAAAAGCCGACGAAGCGTCTTCGGCGTGGAAAGTACACAGCACCAAATGACCAGTTATCGAAGCTTGAATGGCAGTTTTGGCGGTGTCGTTGTCGCGAATTTCGCCGACCATCACAACGTCCGGATCGAGCCGCAACACCGCTCGAAAAGCTTCCGCGAAACCATCGCCGGTGTTTTTTTCGTTGTTGGTATCAATCGGAATTTGGGTAACGCCTGGGATTTCGTATTCAATTGGATCTTCCAAAGTGATAATTTTGCGCTCGGTGGTGTTGAGAGCATTCAAAATCGAATACAGCGTCGTCGACTTGCCCGAACCAGTCGGTCCGACCACCATCACCATACCGCGCGGGTGCGCCACAATATCGTCGATAACTTTGCGCTCATCCTCCGAAAAGCCCAGCTGGTCGAGGTTTAACATATTAGAATCGAAATTAAACAGCCGCATCACAATATCTTGCCCATAAGCCGTCGGTACAGTTTCAACCCGCATGTTGAGGGTTTGTTTCGTGCCGTCCGACATGGTGAATTTTTTAACCACATGCCCGCTTTGAGCCTCGCGCGCCGCCACCGACACATCTGCCACCGACGCAATCGCCGAGAACAAAATCCGGAATTTTTCTTTGGTCAGAATCGCGATCGGGTGCAGCGTGCCGTCAATCCGAAACCGCACGCGAACATTGTCTTCGTTGTTTTCGATATGAATATCGCTGGCGTTTAATTTGCTAGCCTGTGAAATTAAATAATCCAAAATATCGTCGGACTTGACGGTTTCTAGGGTTTTCGAAACTTCCGCCACCGAATCTTCGCTGAACTGCGCGCCAATTTTAACATCGCCATATTGAACTTCCGGCGCTGGGTCGTAGCGCCGCGCCAGAACTTGGTAACCGCTGTTAGAGATCAGCACAAAACCAACGTTTTTAGTGTCTTTGTCGTAACGATTGCGCAGTTCTTGCATAAACGATTGCGGCGTGGCCGACGTTACGCCGAAAAAGTAAGAATGCTCAAAATCGCCCTCGCGCAGCGGCACAATGTGGTTTTTGTACATTTCGTCTTTGCTCAGCATATCAGGATAAAGCGGCGTGGTGTTTTCGGTTTCGCGGGTGTCAAAATACTCAATGCCCAGCAGCCCAGCCCGCTTACTAGTAGCGGTTTCTTCGGTTTCGCGAAAGCGCGCTACTCGCGCATCGTCGTTGTCCATAATTAAAATACCCACCTTTGCATAACCTCATTATACCAATATGATAAAATATGTAAATGGAAATTGTAGTAATTGTTCACAACATCCGATCGATTTTGAACGTCGGCGCGATTTTTCGCAGTTCGGAGGGTTTTGGAGTGAAAAAAATTTGGTTGAGCGGCTACACGCCGAACCCCAAATCCGGACTACCCCACACCCGCCAAAAACTAGCCGACAAACTTCATAAAACCGCGCTGGGCACTGAAAATTTAGTCGATTTTGATTACGATACTAGTGTTGTAAAAATTACAACACTTCTCCGAGAACAAGGTTTCCGAATAGTCGGGCTAGAACAAGCCGCGCGCTCTATACTTCTGCCAAACTACCGACCCAGCTCCGACAAAATCGCCCTGCTACTAGGCGAAGAAACCGCCGGGCTGACACCAGAGCTGCTGGCGATTTGCGACGACATTATAGAAATCCCTATGTTCGGACAAAAAGAATCGTTCAATGTATCAGTCGCCGCCGGTATCGCCCTGTATCACTTCGCCACCACACAATCGGCTTCGTAGATTTCGCCAAGTTTCGTGAGTAGCTGATCGCAAATTTCCACTCCCAACGGCAGCTGTAAGGCATCTTTTTTATCATCGCCCAGCACCATAATAGCTTTGCTCTCGCCAGCAAAATCGTTCAAAATCTGTTTGGTTTTGTTGAGCAGTTCAACATCGCCAGGATTTTTAACGTGCAGGAACAGTTTTTTAAGCGATTCGATTTTGGGTGGTGGTGGCGCAGAGTCAGAGCGCTTCTCCTCTGCCGGCATCGAAACCGACACCGGCGCCGAACGGCGCGAACTCGGTTTAGCGGCTTTCATCTGGCTAATCGTCATCTCCATACCAGTCGGACGATAAGAATCCAGTTCGTTGTCAGAAATCGCCATAATCGACTCCGCTAGAATTTTCGGCTCGGTTTCGTCAACGCCGTTCCTGTCCTTGCCGCTAATCCGCCCGATACATTTGATAACTTTATCAACCACCAAAAGACTCGCCAGCTGTTCAAACAAACTCGGAAAAACCACAATCTCGCCCTCGCCGGCCTTGTCTTCGAGCCGCACAAAGGCCATTTTCTGACCGCTCTTGGTCTGGATCACTCGCACCGCGTTAATAACTCCGCCGACTGTCGCTAGCAAGCCGTCGTGGCTAGGCTGCAAAGTCGCTAACCCAACAGTTTGCTCTGTAAAATACGTATCGTATTTATCCAACGGATGTGCCGACAAATACAGCCCCAACAGCTCGCGCTCCCAGCCCAGCATGTCCTTTTCGGAATATTTAGTCGGCGCTGGCACAATTTTAACTTGCGGCAAAGCTTGTTTGACATCAACTCCTGCATCCTGCAGCGCGCCAAACAAATCAACTTGTTCGCTGTTGTTGTCAGCTTGGATCTTGCGCGAATACTCGCCTAGAGCCTCGACGTTAAACAACAGGTCGCTGCGATCCGCCATTTTGTCAAAAGCGCCGGATTTTATCAAACTTTCCCAAACTCGTTTGTTGTTGACCTTCGAATCAACTCGCTTAGCATAATCCGTTACACTTTGAAACACCCCGCCGCTGGCACGAGCTTGCTCGATTTTTTCCACCACAGCCTCGCCGACCCCCTTCCCCGCCGCCAACCCAACCCCAATATCGCCAGTCGCCGGCACCACCGAAAAATCCACACACGACTCGTTAATATCCGGCAAAAGCACTTTGATCCCCATATGTTGACACTCCGCAATCTCTATCGCCAGCCGCTCGGTGTCGCCGGAATCCGAAGTCATCAGCGCCGCCATAAAAGCGCTTGGGTAATGTGCCTTAATATAAGCTGTCCAGTAAGCAATCATGGCATAACAAGCAGCATGCGATTTATTAAAACAATAGTTGGCAAACTCTTCCAAGTGATCCCAAAATTTAACCATCTGCTCACGATCCGCCCCAGCGTGCCGAACCGCGCCGTCGATAAACTTCGGCTTCATCTCGCGCATTAGGTCGATTTTTTTCTTGCCGACCGCCTTGCGCAAAGTATCGGCCTCGCCACCGGTAAAGCCGCACATATCCTTGCTAATTTGCATAAACTGTTCCTGATAAACCAAAATCCCATAAGTCGAACCCAGCGCCGATTCCATGTGCGGGTCGAGGTATGTAATATCCTCGCGACCATGTTTGCGAGCGATAAAGTTCGGAATTTCGCTCATCGGACCGGGCCGATACAGCGCCACCATAGCAATAATATCATCAAAAGTTGTCGGGCCGAGTTCCTTTAGATACCGCTTCATACCAGCCGATTCCAACTGGAAAACACCGGTTGTGTCGCCGCGTTGGAACAACTCAAAAGTTTTTTTATCGTCCATCGGCACATTGTAAATATCAATCTTTTTGTCATAAACTTTGCGCACAATTCGCAGCGCGTTGTTGATAATCGTTAAGTTTTTCAGCCCCAAAAAATCCATCTTCAAAAGCCCCAAATCATCGACCTGACCCATCGGAAACTGCGTCGCCACCACACCTTTCTGGGACATTTCTAGCGGCAAATAATTTACTAAATCGTCCGGCGCAATCACCACCCCACAAGCATGCACACCATGCGAACGAATCGTGCCTTCCAACTGAATAGCGTAATCTATCACTCGCTTGCTGGTCGGATTAGTCATGTATTCATTTTTAAGATCCGGATCATTAACAATTGAATCGCTCAGCTTAATCGGCCGACCCTGCAGAGTCGCCGGAATCATCTTGCTTAGCCGGTCGCTCTCAGCATACGAGACTTCCAACACTCGCGCCACATCGCGCGCCGCGTTGCGCGCCATCATCTTGCCGAAAGTGCCGATACTACTAACTCGCTCCGACCCGTATTTTTTTTCGCAATACTCAATCACCTCGCTGCGCCGCGTGTCCTGAATATCAATATCAATATCTGGCATCGAAATCCGATCCGGATTCAAAAACCTTTCAAACAGCAAACCATATTTCAGCGGATCGAGATCGGTAATTCTCAGCGCATAAGCAATTATCGAACCAGCCGCGCTGCCCCGCCCCGGACCGAAAATTATACCTTGGTTTTTCCCCCAATTTATAAAATCCCAAACAATTAAAAAGTAGCCGTTAAAATCCATTTCGTCCACCACACTCAGCTCATAATCGGCCCGCTCCACAACTTCGCGGCTCAATTTGGCACGAATAACTTTTTCACTTAATTTTTCCGCCTCCTGGCCGCTGTAGCGTTGCAACAACCCGCGCCAAACTAGCTGATGTAAATACTGCTTTTCGCTCAAACCCTCCGGCGTTTTAAAAGTCGGAATCAAAATCCCGCCCAAATCCAGCTTAACCTCGCAGCGATCGGCAATCTTCCGAGAATTCAAAATCAAATCCGGCTGATCGCCCCACCGCTCAATAATTTTCTCCGGCTCAATCACATGCAAATCAAAATCCGCCAAACTCATTCGGTTGCTGTCCGACAAAAACGACCCCGTGCCGACACACAACAAAATCTCGTGTGCCTCGGCGTCGCTAGCCCGCAAATAATGCGCATCGCAAGTTACCACCGCCGGAATATCCAACTCATCAGCGATTTTTAAAGCCGCTTGGTTGACTTTTTTCTGTTCCGGCCAATGTTTCGGCGCGTCAGGATGTCCGTGATCCTGAACCTCGATATAGTAACGATCGCCAAAAACCTGCTTATGCCACAAGGCGATTTCTTTAGCTTTTTTGACATCATCATTTTTCAAAGCCTCTGCCAACTCGCCGCTGGCGCAACCCGACAAACAAATAATCCCTTCGTTATATTTCTCCAACAAATCGTGATCAATCCGCGGCTTATAATACATACCATGCAAATTGGCGGTGGTCGAAAGTTGCATAATATTTTTATAACCGGCATTGTTCATCGCCAACAGCGTTAAATGGAACCGTTGCTTGTCGCGCGCCGGATCGCGGTCGGTATGTTTACGCGCCGCCATATAAACCTCCAGCCCAAAAATCGGCTTAATCCCGCTCTGCTCAGCACATTTGTACAAATCAATCCAACCCGAAATCGTGCCATGATCAGTCATCGCCACCGCTGTCATACCGCTATCCTTAACCGTCCGACACAGCTCATCCACCCGCGTCAAACCGTCCAACACCGAATAATTAGTGTGGTTGTGCAAATGAACATAATCCGCCGGCGTTAATTTCGCCTTTTTCTTTTCCTCAGCCATCATCCCTAATTATATCACATCTAAAAGCAAAAGCCCCACGAAATGTGGGGCTCTGATGCTTACTACGTGTGGAAGTGGGGCTTAGAGCTACTTGCCGCCCCAGATAATCCGGACCAGCCGATAGTTGGTGGCGTCCAGCGAGTCGCCTATCAGCTCTAGCCCGAGGTTTTCGCCAACAGACAAGTATAACTTGCCGTTGTCGCTTACCTCGAACCCCTGTCCGTCGTCTGACCGGAACACAAAGGTAGTGTAATCTACCTTTTCCACGTCCCTAATTCGGACGTATCCGTCCGCGTAATAGGGGGGCGTGCCATCCTCGCCTGTATCGGTGGGGTCGTAAACCACACCGTCCGCCACCGTGTGCCACTTGTATGACACAACTGTTCCGCCGACGACATACGAGTTCGTCTGTGAGACGTACTCCATCGCCGATGGTCGGACAAACTCGCTCTCAGTTTCGGTCGCTGTCGGGGCGGTTGGGGTTGGTGTCAAGGCTGGGTTCTGAGCCGATGCGGCTAGCACCAGCCAAAACACCGCCCCAATAATCGCCAATAGCATGACCAGCGAGGCGAACCTGTATGCGTTTAGCCACGCCTGACGTCCAATTCCACTCATGTGGACTCCTCTCAATAGGAACGGTTTGGACAACCGCCCAGCGCCTCATTGCGCCAGTTAAAAGCCAGACTCTGTTCTAGCTCTCCGCTTGGCGCACCGCACAATACACCAAACGGAAAGCTAGACTTTCGTAGTAAACATTTTAAAGAGCCAGACAATTAAGGGTTGTAAGCTTTTCTATTAACCAATAGAAAAGCCCTGTAGCTACAGGGCAAAAAGCCCAAACGTAGCCAACCTTAGACCAAAATGTCTCATGTGTAAAGCAAATTTCTTAACTCTACCTCCTAAATATAACATACATGCTTAAAAAAGTCAATGGGTAAACTAACTTTTTAGTTTTTGTCATATCGCAGGATTAGTCGCAGCAAGAACGGTTGCAGCAAGGACGGTCCTTGCTGCACTTCTTGCTGCAAGTTTATGCAATATTATTACCAAATGTCTGCAGCAAG
>JAITSF010000043.1 GCA_031287975.1 Candidatus Nomurabacteria bacterium | reverse complement strand
CCTCCGGTTTTTGAGTGTTTTATAAAAAAGTAGTTCACTTACAAGCAAGAAAACACCCCAAAAGACTCCGTACAAAGCCACGATCGCGACCAATACTCCTGATAATCTGGCACTTTGCGGGTCGGTCGCGATAAACAACACTGCCAACGTTGCGACAGATACCAACGTCAGGAACAAAGCGAACTTCGGCGATTTAATAAAATTCATAAACATTATCATAGCATTTTTTTGACGGTTTAAAAAGTTGGCCCAAAGTGCCAAAACAATCATGAAGTCTTGCGACATGCTCATCCGCCACTTGATTAATTACTAAAAGGGCGCGAGTCAGATTTATGGCACTTGGGCCTACTGACCACTCCAAAAAGGAGCATACCGCGGAGCGTATCGGAAGAAACAGTGGCTCAACGCGCATTTGAACCAGTTTGACGATATTGCAGAAATTTTGGAGCCAAGCTCAACAATCATTCCGCCATAACGTCGGTTCTGATTCAAATGTTGGTCAGTGCTAGAAGGTGCAAGTTTTTATAATTTAACTTGTATGTTTGTTTTATAAAAACTTATCTTCACTTTATCATTATTAAACGCTTGTGTCAATAATTTATTCGGTATTTTGTTGTTTTTTTTACAACATAATTAAAAAACCGTGGATTTTTACTCTGTTATACTATTATTTATCATTTTTAGAATTTTGTTGTAATTTTTACATCGGAATTGACCGCCCTCCCGAAATTTTTTCATTTTACTATAGACAAACGTAAAATTTTTTGCTATAATACTTATAGACTGTGGGGCTGATACAGCTTTCGACAGACGAAACTTAATAGATTGATTGGCGAGCCGTTGACAACGTTAAGTCATTTAGATGTAAAATCTAACGTTTTAGCAACAGTCCGAAGCATTTTTGCTTTCCCGACTTTTGCGCTAGTCGCTGCTTAATTTCGGCGACCGTTTATATTTTCGAGCCAACATACAAAATATAAGCGTTATAATCATGTTGGTCGCATTGTGTGTTTCTTATTTTTCTAAGCAATGTTAAATTTTAAAAAATGAGCTTGGTTGTGATTTTTGTTTGTTTTCGTAACAATCCGAGTATTTAAAAATTAACTAGGCTTCGTAGATAATCAATTTATTGTCGTTTGGACGCGGGGGCAGTACCCGCCAGCTCCACCAGATTTTTTATTGAGCCATTTACGGCTCATTTTTAATGCAAAAGAGCGGCCGTCTGCGAGTAACGGCCGTCTCAGGGCGAGTTATTTTGACTCTGCCTAATTTGTTGTGTTCTTTTTTGGTGTCAGCCTATTGAATAATTTTATTATTCAATAGTCTACAGAGAGTATAGATTAAAAAAATGCTTATGTCAACATCTTTTTACTATATTATCTACACAAAAATGTGGAAAACTTTAGTGTTATTTTGTTCAATTTTTATATATATTTTTGTTGTTCATTTGTTAAATTTTTGTGTTTTGTGTATAATATCGTTTATGATTGCGAGAATTTTTTCAGCCGTAAATATTGGCTACGATGGTGGTTTGGTTGAAGTCGAATGCGACAAAAATAACGGCCTTACCCGCTTCACAATTGTCGGCTTGGCCGACAAATCCGTCAAAGAATCGACCGAGAGAGTCCGCGGAGCTATAGCAAACTCATCATTACAGTTCCCCAAAGGCCACGTTACAATCAATCTCGCACCAGCTAACCTACCAAAAGAGGGTACTCACTTTGACCTGCCGATTGCCGTCGGATTGTTGGTATTATCGGGTAATATTCCAGCACACTCTGTCGAAAACACTTTGTTCGCTGGCGAGCTGTCGCTCGATGGTCGGCTTAAACCGATTCGCGGGGTTCTGTCGATTGTTGAAACCGCCAAGAAAAACGGTCTAAAAACCGTCATTGTTCCGGAGAAAAACGCCGTTCAAGCGGCGCTGGTTAAAAATATTACCGTTATAGGTGTTGAAACTCTACTCGACACTGTTCTCCACCTCGTCGGAGAAAAAACCATCGAGTCAACTCCGTCGCCAAACCTGACAAACGCTGCTAGCAAGCCTTCGTCGCCCAGTATCGACGATATTAAAGGTCAAGCGACCGCCAAACGAGCACTTATTATCGCTGCTGCTGGACATCACAATATCTTGTTTACCGGCCCGCCGGGCGCTGGCAAAACCATGCTCGCTAAAGCCTTGCGCAACCTGTTGCCTGCTCCGACTTACAGCGAACTTTTCGAAATCACTAAAATTCACAGCCTTAGCGGACAGACTGAAGAAATTGTATCGGAGCGGCCTTTTCGTAGCCCACACCATACCGCCTCATTTGTAGCACTGGTGGGTGGCGGCTCTAAAGCTCAACCTGGGGAAGTCTCGCTGGCACATAACGGCGTGCTGTTTCTTGATGAGATACCGGAATATCCACGCCAATCACTCGAAGCGCTGCGTCAACCTCTGGAAGACCGCGAAATCCACGTCAGCAGAGCGGCCGGTCGCGTGACATATCCGGCGAATTTTATGTTGATCGCTACCAAGAACCCTTGTCCGTGCGGTTTCTACGGAGACGAAACCCGCGAATGTGAGTGTTCTCAGATTCAAATTTTAGCCTACCAAAAGCGTGTTTCCGGTCCGCTGCTCGACCGAATTGATATGATTGTCGAAGTATCGCGCGTGCCGCAAGACGAACTATTAAAAGCCGCTTCCGAACAAAACAGCCAAGAGTCCCAGATCAAAAGTCAAATCGAGCAAGCCCGACAGCGGCAAGTCGAGCGCAACAATGGTAAGACTAATTCACTACTCGACAACAAATCGATCATCGCCAAAGCAAATTTAACACCAACTGCCAAAACTCTCCTCGCCACAGCTTCGGAAAAACTCAAACTGTCCGCTCGCAGTTATTTCAAAATTATCAAAGTCGCCCGCACTATTGCTGATCTGAACAAAAGCGACCAAGTTACCGAGAACGAAATCAGCGAGGCCTTACAATATCGCAGTTCGTAAAAACACTTGTTTGACACTGCAAAATGTGATAATATTACTCAGTAATATCAATTAACCACTATCAAGGAGCATTCGAGATAGTCAATAAATCGGTTCGCATCAATGGTCAGATTCAAGCTTCTGAAGTGCGGGTAGTTGACGAAAGCGGCGAACAGCTTGGCATAATGAGCCGAGAAAACGCCCTCCGCGCCGCAGAAGATGCCGGATTGGACCTTGTTGAAATTTCGTCAAGTGCGGAGCCGCCTGTTGTAAAAATTATCGACTGGAATAAATACCAGTATCAAAAGATGAAGGAGCAGCAGCGCAATAAAAAGAGCGCCAAAACCAGCGAGATTAAGCAAATGCGGTTAGGCTTAAAAATTGGGCAAAACGACCTTGAGATTAAACTTCGCAAAATCCGCGAGTTTCTGTCGAGAGGCGATAAAGTCAAGATCTTAGTGATTTTTAGGGGACGCGAGATGGCTCATCAGGAAGTCGGTCGCGAGCTTATGAACCGAATATTGGAACTTTTTGGAGATACTGTGATAGTTGAGCAGAAACCTCAGATGGCCGGACGCAATCTGAGTATAGTAATAAGGAGTAAATAGTGCCAAAACTAAAGACCCACAAAGGCACCGCTAAGCGTGTCAAACAGACTAAAACCGGCAAAGTTATTCGAGCTAATGCTGCGTCGCATCATTTTATGACGCACCACACCAAGCGCAATAACCGATCCAAAGAAACGCCGTCGCAAATTACCGGCAAGATCAAAAGCAATATTAAACGAGCAATAGGAGCTTAACTTATGAGAATAAAACGAGGGACTACAGCCAACGCGCGCCATAAAAAAGTTTTAAAACAAGCCAAAGGTATGCAACATGGTCGTACTCGCAGCTTCCGTATGGCGAAACAGGCCGTTATTAAGGCTTTGCAATACAGCTACCGCGACCGCCGCAATAAAAAACGCGACTTGCGGGCATTGTGGATTACGCGAATTAACACCGCAGCCAGGGAAAACGACACAACCTATTCAAAACTAATGGCTGGATTGAAAGCCAAAAACATCAACTTAGACCGCAAAATCTTGGCTGATTTAGCCGTCAGAGAGCCGGCAGCATTCGCCGCTATTGTTAAATCCACTAAATAGTAGTAAAATAGGGTTGCTAGATTGCTAGGTGATCGCCCCTTTTGAAAAAGGAGAGGAAAGTCCGGACAGCATAGAGCAACGACAGTCGTTAACGGCGACCAGAAGTAATTCTAGGGAAAGTGCCACAGAAACGATACAGCCTAAGTCCTTCATAGGAACGGCAATGGTGAAAGGAGTGCGGTAAGAGCGTACAGCAGAATATGGCGACATATTCTGGAGGTAAACCCTGTCGGCTGCAAGGAAATCTGGTTATTGGCTGCTCGTCAACAGATTGTATGAACCCGCTATAGAGTACCAGCAATGGTATCCATAGATAGATGATCGCCCTCGACAAAATCCGGCTTACGGCAATCTAGCTTTTTAATTGTTTTCGTGTTCGTCTAAAACTCGATTCACTACTCCGTCGGCCAGCATGTTAAAGTCGCGACGGATGTGGATTACTTTGATATTTGAAAACTTCTTTTTTAAAATATTTATTCTGTCTAGTATCGGCATTACATCTGGCTCTGGTCTGGTGTTAATGCCGTTGATTTGGTTTACGGTACTAAGGCTGTCTGAGCGTAGCTCTACGTTCAATAGTCCCATAGCGTAAGATTTTGAAAGCGCCAGTAAAATTGCGGCATACTCAGCGTAAGTATTGTCTTGGACCCCCAAATAACGACCGCCGTCCGCCACAATGTCTTCATTTTTATCAACTATCACAAAACCAGCCGCTGACGGCCCAGGATTGCCACGCGAACCGCCGTCGGTATATATAACAAACTTGTTACGATTTCCTTTTTGACCCGCTAGATTTACCATACCATCCAGCCCGATAATTACTTTTGTTGACTCAGTTACAACATTTTGTTGTAATTCTGACTTCTTTTTCCAGATATACTTATCATAACCGCTATCCAGCGTAATTTTGTTGCCACTTTGCCCCAAACTAATCAAATAAACTATAAATAAATACTCCAGCCGTTGGTCGTCTGGGTCAACATAAGCGATAATGTCGAATAGCTGGACAGTGTCAGCCGCCAAACCGGTATGATATTTTAGAGTCCTTTTGATAGCGTCAGCTGGCTGTTCGCCGATTATCATTTTCCCGCCCGGCAACTCAAACTTGCCCTCTATCGACGGCCGACCGTCTTTTCGACGCAAGAAAAGTGTCCTGCCGTGTTCATCTCTGATAATTGCCCTGACTACTATTTTTTGTTTCATATAAATTCTCCTAGAGCGCCATGATTGACGAAACTATAGATATCCCGTCATTAACGGTGGGTCAACGCAACCTAGTACCACGATACTAGACAATTAGTCGTCCCTATCTATGATTTGTTAGGAATCATATATTCCGATCAAACCATGGCAGTTTTATTGTATCATAAGAATCTTGCTAAATAAATCTATTATTGCATTGATTGCCGTACTCATAGCCGTACCAAAAACTCCGCCGAAGAATATCAACATCACAAAAACCAACATCAAACCATATTGCTCGAGATAAATCATGAATTTCCGGATACTGTCGGGTGCCAGAGCAAACAGTACTCGCGAGCCGTCAAGCGGTGGTATCGGAATTAAGTTGAATACCATGAAACCTAAGTTTATTTGGAGCGCTAACATTGAAAAAGCTTGGGCGTGGCCGCTGGTAAAAACCACCCCAACAAAAAACAAAAACGCCAATATAAAATTCGTCAGAGGGCCAGCGATAGCCACCAAAGCCAAACCCAAAGCTCCACCTTTAATTCGTAGAGTGTTAACCGGTACTGGTTTTGCCCCTCCGAAAATCGGCAATCCAAAACCGAACAGATTACCTATTACCATTAACATCGGCATGATAATTGTCAAAAACGGATCAATGTGACGAAGCGGATTAAGGCTGAAACGACCGCTGGATTTAGCGGTATCATCGCCCAACCAGTATGCCACTAGCCCGTGCGCAATCTCGTGCAACACCATTGAGAAGAAAATTACTACCAAAGCCGAAATAATCGTAAACAATATATTTTCCATATCCATATTTTACACTATTAACCGCGCCGCTGATAGTCTTGACAATCGAACGTTTTTTCGATAGACTTGACAGATATAAAAGAAACGAGGAAATAATATGGCAAAATGCGCATTAACCGGAAAAGGAGTTCAACACGGACACAACGTCAGCGATTCTTTACGACGCACCAAACGAGTTTTCAAACCCAACCTACAGAAAAAAACCTTTATACTAGACGGTAAAAAGGTAACTATGAAAGTCAGCGCCGATGCAATCCGCACCCTAAAGAAAAAAGGTGTTTTATAAGCTCAACTTTTGCGCCTGAAGCGCAAAAGTTATTTTCGCTTTAGCTCGTAAACTGTTAGAACCTCCGGCAAAGCGCCGTTTTTTAGCTTTAGGCTATCAACTTTTTCATAATTACCACCGATTTCTTTGATAAACGCTTCCACCGGCTCTTGCGGCACTTCATACTTAATATCTTTATCTTCGTAGTGTGTCGGAATAACAACTTTCGGACCGATTTGCCTAGTGATAGCTGCCGCGTCTTTAGCGTCAAGTGTATATCCGCCGCCACCCACCGGCAAAATTAGTACATCGACAACCCCGAGAGCCTCCAGATCATCATCGCTAATCGGCGCTAGAATATGCCCCAACACCGCAATCCGGACACCGTCCAGCACCAACCGATAAGCCACCCCAACCTTGCCGTCCGGATCAATATGGCGCTGCATTGGCATACCAATAATCGAAATGTCGTTGTGCTCGTATTCGCCAGGCATATTTATCACAAAACTAGCCTTTTTCGGAATAAAATCATCTTGCGTAACAATCGTAATCACACCATCGTTGTTGATTTCGTTAACTTTAACATTATCTGTCGGGTCGGTTACAATAGTCCCAGCCTTACTTTTTACCACCACCGAATTAGCGCCTCTAAAATCTATTTCCATGTTTCTCCTTTTATTCTTGTTTTAATACTTCATTTACATCAACCACCACTAAATGTTTAGCGTCGAATATATCAGTTATGAATTTGTCTTGAACACTCTTGCGATAGTAGAAATCGTCATATGTCATCACAGCAAAAGCTACCACAATTCCCTGTTCTTCCTCGATAACTTTCACTAAATTACGCAGCTTCACTTTGCTGATATTCCCCACCACCAACAAATCAACATCGCTGTCAAAGCCACTAACAAGTTTTCCAGCAAAAACCACCAATTTAACATCGCCAATTGCGAAAAACCGCTTTGCCCAGACAGCGCTTTCGTCTTCCTTTTCGGCCGATAGCTCCTTGCTTGTAAAAATTTTGCGCAGCGGCGTGTAAAAAACATACGATTTGTTCACAGCATAAAAAATTTTGTGTTCTTTGCTGTCGCTTTTAATAATACCAATGTTCAACATGTTCGACAGCTCCCGACGCACCGAGTTAATCTGTTCATCGATTTTCCTAGTGATTTCACGTACATAAAAAGCCCGTTCAGGGTTATTCATGAACAAATAAAGTAATTTTACCCGAGTTTTTGAACCAAATAATGCGTCAATCATATTTTCTACCTCTCTAAAACCATTGTACCAAATTTTTATTCAGAAAGTAAGTCAGAAATATATCTTTTTGCTTTATCGGCTGGTAACCAAGTGATTTGGTCGTGTTTTTGGGTAAACCAAGTGCGTTGTTTTTTGGCGAGTTGCCAATCGACGGTTTCGGCTCTAGCCCGCAATTCGTCTTTGGTAATCTCTCCGTGTAAATATTTTTGCATCTCGCCATACGAGTTTCGCTCAAGTTGTAAGCAATTCGGGCCGTATTTCTCAACTAGATTTCTAACCTCGTTCTCAAACCCATCCTCGAGCATTTTATCAAACCGCTCGACAATTCTACGCCGCAAAACTTCTTCGTCAACCTCAATTCCCACCGCGATACAGTTCGGAATCAACTTTTCACGACGGGTTTCCCGCTCAAAATCATAGTCAAACAAGATTGTATATAAATACAACCCCGAACCGCCCACTAAAAACGGCGTCCGCCCTCGACTGCGAATTTCCGCGATTAGCCGCAAAACCTCCGCCTTAAACTGGTAGATTGTATATTTCTCACCCGGCTCAATTAAATCCAACATGTGGTGCGGCGCTAGCCGCCGCTCCCGCTTGGTTGGCTTGGCAGCGCCAATGTCCATCCCCCTATAGATCGTCCGCGAATCTGCGCAAATAATCTCGCCGCCAAACTTCCGCGCCAATTCAATCGCCAAAGCGGTTTTTCCGCTGGCGGTCTGACCCATAATCGCCACTAATGGTTTACTAAGTTCGGTTTTTGGTTTCATCGGCGATTTTTTGAATCAATTCCTCAACAGTTAAATCTTTCGGCTCGCCCAAATCCGCCCGCGACCTCAGCGGCAACTTGCCGCCGGCCAGCTCTTTCTCGCCCAACACAACACAGTACGGCACTTTCATATTTTCAAAATTGCGGATTTTCTTGCCGACACTAACGTTGCTATCATCAAGCTCAACGCGAATCCCGACCGACTTTGCCTTGTCAACAATTTCGCGGGCAAACTTCACCAACTTTTCGTCATCATCCTTGACCAAAACCAACCGCAACTGCTCCGGCGCCAGCCAAACCGGGAACTTGCCAGCGGTGTGTTCAATCAAAATGCCGATAAAACGCTCCAAAGAGCCATAAACTACACGATGTATACAAATCGGTGTCTTCTCACTACCGTCACTGTCAGTATATTTCAACTCAAACCGCAACGGCTGCTGAAAATCCAGCTGTATTGTCCCCATTTGCCACTCACGCCCCAGCACGTCTTTCATCAAAATATCAATTTTCGGTCCATAAAACGCGCCGTCGCCGTCCAGCACAAAATAATCGCGTCCGGCGTTTTGCAATATTTCTTTCAAACTGTTCTCAGCCTTGTCCCATAATTTCGCGTCGCCCATAAACTTGCTCGGACGCGTCCCCAGCCGAAAAGCATACGACATGCCAAAAATCGAATAGAATCGCTCGACAATCTCGAAAATGCGGGCGATTTCCGCCTTGATTTGGTCTTCTGTTACATAAATATGCGCGTCGTCCTGACGAAACTCACGCACTCGCAACAGACCGTTAAGTGTGCCGGATAATTCATTGCGGTGTAGGGTGTCGGTGTCGCTAAGCCGAAACGGCAAATCGCGATACGAGCGCGGCTTGCTGCCAAAAACCACCATAGCGTTCGGACAATTCATAGCCTTGACACCGTAAACTTCGCCGTCTTCGTTCTCTTTGGTCGAAAACATATCTTCCCAATAATGATCGAAATGACCCGAAGTAACATAAAGCTCTTTTTTATTAAGCAGCGGCGACACAATTTCCTTGTAACCGCGCGCGGCGTGTTCTTCCCGCCAGAATTTTATCAGCTCGTTATAAATCGTCACACCGTTCGGCAGCCAATACGGCATACCAGGCGCTGTTTCGTGGAACATAAATAATTCTAGTTCTTGACCTAATTTGCGATGATCACGCTTTTTGGCTTCCTCCTGTCGCTGCAAAAAATCTTGAAGCTCTTCATCGCTAGCGAAAGCCACGCCATAAATACGTTGTAATTGCGGATTTTTCTCATTACCCCGCCAATAGGCACCAGCCACCCGCAACAGCTTAAACGCGCCGACATTACCGGTGTTAGCCACATGCGGGCCGCGGCACAAGTCAATAAAATCCCCCGAAGCGTAAAAACTAATAGGCTCTCCGTTGCTCTTTAATTCTTCAATTAACTCCAACTTATACGGCTGGTTATTGTCTTTAGCCCATTTAACAGCCTTGTCATACGGCATTTCGTGGCGGACAAAATCCAACTTGGCGCTGATAATTTTACGCATTTCTTTTTCGATAGCCTGAAAATCGTCCTCCGAGATAGTTGTCTTGCTCAAATCAAAATCATAATAAAAACCATCCTCCACCGGCGGCCCAATACCGAACTTAACATCTTTATACAACTTACCCACCGCCGCTGCCATAATATGCGCCAAACTATGCCGCATTGTTTCTATCTTCTTTTCCATATTCCAATATTATCACAAATCTGCTAGAATTGTACGAGGTTTTACTTATTTGAAAAAATCTGTAGCATGATTTGAGTTTTTTCGTAAAGCCGTGAACGTATGGGCTCTTAGCTCAGTTGGCTAGAGCGCTTCCTTGACGTGGAAGAGGTCAGAGATTCGAGTTCTCTAGAGCCCACCAAACATACAAGACTATTTTCGCCCTTATGGGCGATTTTAAATAGATTATTGTGGCTTTTGACCTTGATTAGTTATAAAACCAAAGTTAGCAAGCATCGAATGCCGACTTTCCCCACAAAAACACCTAGTTTTCCACAGGTTTTTTTGCGGTTTTTACTCTGTTTTATACCATATATGATATATTGTATGCATAAGCGTTGTATTGACTTTTTTGACAATGTGTGATACACTTGTACATGTAATGAGTAACAACATTATGCAGGAAGGGAAACCTTCTCCGCTATCACAGCTCACACTCTATTACGAAGCGATTCCGCAACGCTAATAACGAGTGAGCGAAAGCAAAAACATGCACAAGCAGTTTATCCTGCCCCACCGACCGGCGACGGTCAAAGAGGCAGGTTTTAATTTATACCACAGCGCCGAAAAGTTACTTTTTAATATTCTTCTCTGTAGTTTCAAACACCGTAAAATACCGCGCCAGCAACAACCTTGTCTGGGAATAATACGCCGCCGAAGACGCGTAACAGATAGACGTAATCGGCATTAACAGCCATTGCAACACCATTAAAATACTGCGTTTTTTCGTATATCGAGCCGGACGTGGCGGCAACATCGCCAAGGATGTAAAGACTGTAACACAAATACCCAACATCGCTATCTGTTGAATCGTGCCGATAGCCATCGGCAGCTCATGCACCACCAACTCGCGCGAACTTTCCGGATTGATAAGCAGCGGCACCCAACCGCCAAAAGCAATCAGCGGCGCGATAGCGGCTTGGGTTACATGGCTGTCTAGCAACCGTACCCAGCGTGTAAAAGCCGGCCAGAACTCTATCTTGTCGTTGCGATTTTTTATCTGATTCGCCACATACGGCACGTCGCTCGCCCCATACGCCCAGCGGCGAACTTGGATAAACTGCGCCACTAAACTCTTGCGATAAGTACTAGACAACACCGCGTCCTGCCCCACCGACACCCGAAGCGGTACTACATAATAATCGCCGTCAAAAAAGAAATACGACCGCCAATACTGGTGTCCATCCTCGACAATCGTCCGCTTCGACCAAAAATCCATGCCAATCAAAGCCTGTAACCCCTGCGCATGGCTGGCAAAATTCCGGAGCAAATGCGGCCGCATCGAACTAATCACGTTCCAAAAACTATTTCCCACCGCCATTACCCTCATCGGCGCTGGCACATCCCAAATATTGTTCGTGAACAAACAAATCGGCTGGAAACTAACTTTTTGGCGTTTGGGATTAACAATCCACTCGTACGTCAAATATGGGAAATAGTTGCTATCCACCCTGTTGTCAGCATCAAGTGTGGTTACGATAACATTTTTCGGGTTGATTTTGTTGGTCTTAATATACTCAGCGAACTTCCGTCCGGCGTAAGTAGCATTTGGACCTTTGCCGATAACCTCGTCCGGCAAGCCGTCTGGGTGCTTATACAACAAAACATCTAGAAACCGCTCGCCATACTTTCGCTTAACTTTTTCGACAACATCTTTAGCGGCTTTTCCGCCTCGCTCCTCATACGCCAACACCAAATACAGCCGTTTAGAATCGTAATTCCCGCCAATTAGCGCCTCGATAGTCGGCTGCACCACCTCATATGATTCCTTATAGACAAACACAAAAACCGCATGATAAATATCGCTCGGCTTCGGATAAGCACTCGGGTTCGCAATTACTCGCTGCAAATTAGTGATATGGTGTTTAATCCCGTAAATCTTCTCGTCTAGTTTCAAAACTTTTTTTAAAGACTGTGCCGGATTCGACAAATTATTCAACCGCCGCGACCAATCCAGCTGGCTGGTCTTCCGGAAACTTATATACCCCTGACAGGTGCGATAAGCAATCCCCAACGCCTTAACAAACATAGCAATTACCACCACCAACACAAAAATCGAACCCGCCACCGGCGCGAACAACGCTAAAACCACCAATAAGATAATTCCGCCATAGCTCAAAACCGCCGGCAAAATCTCAAAAAACCGGTAAAATTTGGTCCGCTTGCCTAATGGTATCTCGATATCTGTCATTTTGCTTTATAATACATTCCCTAAGTTTAACAACGCCGCCACAAAAATCGTCGCCGCCAGCATAATAATCACAGTCAGCCACAAAATCCCTAAACTAACACTCCGTCCCCTGACAGCATACATTTTTAAACTCGCTAAACTGTTCAAAATCGGAATCGCCACCGCAAAAAACGCAAAGTTCAACAGATACAAACCATTATCACGGAAAATCCCTGTCGCCGAAAACCCGTCATACCGATACGGCACACCAGGCTGCCCAATTTTCCCAAGCGACAGTGTCAAAAATATCAACACCACCGTCTGTACCACTATAAAAATCCACAAAGCCAAAAAAACTCGACTGCGAATAGCCTGCACAAAAGCGGTCTTCAAACTAATTCTTCCGTTCATAACTCTATTTTACTACGAAACGATTTTTCCCTCAATGGCTTTAATAATATCGTCCAAACTGCCGCCGGCATCAATCGACACGGTGTTGTCGGCAGACTCCACTAAAACCCGCTGTTTGTCATCATAACCGTCCATAATCCGGTCGATTTCGCTCGGCAAATGGTGCGAGGCGTGTTCGTGGTTGACTAGCCGATTTCTAGCAACTTCTGGATCGACTATCAAAACAAAGACTTTGTCGAACAGCCCTAGATAATCAGCGTAATTACTAGCGATACCAGTTACAAAAACTAACTCGCCACTGTCCAAAACTTCCCGCAATTTGTCAGCCTGTACCTCAAACCAATACTGATTCCAATCCACTAAACCGTTCGGACTACGCAAAGTTATCTCCGCAAAATCATACAAATCGCCAGTCGCCAACTCCCGCAACTTGCCCAAACCCGCTGTATGGTCAATATCAAAAACGCTATATCCCCGCCGCCGCATTTCTCGACCAACAGTAGTCTTCCCCGACCCTTGCCGTCCGGTAATAAAAAAATTTCCTTTAATCTGCTCTGTTTTCATCATAATGTCTGTATTCTATACTACAACAAAACAAGCCTGGATCAAAGTGTCCATACCCACTACCTCATGGACACCTCCCGCCGCCTAATAGTCAATCCTAGCATAGCACAAAACTCGTCTGGTGTCTGGTTGTCTAGGGAGTCATGCAGCCTAAAATAGTGGTAGTTGTTTACGAATCTAGTAGTGTTAATAGTAATAGTAGCGGTTTTAGTTGGAGTATTAGGAGCAACATCAGTAATACTGACTGAGGTTATGCCACCAGTGCTGAGTGATAGGCTGGGTTGAGAGGGTTTGAGTAGGATTATGATAGCTTTCCCGACTAGTCCCCTCTTTCGCGTGTTCATATGGTTAGTATGGCATAAGTTTTGTGATTTCAATAACAAAATCCGCTTAGGAGGACGGGAGAGTTTTGGTGGAACTATACGAACTAGCCCGAACCCATTTTACAACGAAATGAGCGAAAACCAAAGTTCACTTTGAGCTTTCCGAGCGAGGCAGAAAATCTCTCGCAGATTCTACTATAAAAAATTAAAACTATGAAAGTGCGATTAAGCCGCGCCGCAGTTCGTGTCAAATGCCACGAACTAAAAACCCTTAAAACCCCATTTCCCACGATTTAATTATTTGGCGGCTTTTAGCCGCCTATTTCCCCCGCCGTAATTAAAAAAATTGAGTGGAAAATGGGTTTTCAAGGGTTTTACCGCCGCAAGCAGCGGGCGGCGCGCTCTACTTACTTTCCCTAAAATTATGTGTTAAAGTTCTATCGCTCAATTTCACTTCTATCTTGGAAATAATGCTTGCTGGGTCAGGGTTGTTGTGGTCTGTTGTAAGCTGTTTTTTCTCTGGCTTTACGAAAACCTGCGCGCCTTTTGTGTCGCCATCTTTAAAAACTTGTATCATGATTATCGTATCGCCGTCTTTATCTTTCTTAACATCGCAAACCACTTTATACTCAGCCGGCAATTCGGATTTATTCACGATTATGGTTTTCTCTCCCTTTATTTCAACTTTCAGTTCCGGAATATAATAATCGTCAAGACGAATTAGTTTAGTATCTTTAAACTCCTTGCTATTTTTGAGAGCTAACGCCTGTTTTTGTATTTCATCTAATCCACCATGATATGTGTAGCTAGCGATTTTTTGACTTACACATATAGGACAAATGAACTTTGTTTTTATATCAGTCTTTTTGCCCCTTGTAGTTTCTGTGATTCTTGACGTCAACTCTATCTTTTCGTGATTAGGACAATAAAAATACACGCCACTAAAATGCGGGCTCGAATTAGGCGCTTTGTCATCTATCCTAAATAATAATCTGTCGTTAAGTTTGTAAAGTGTAATATCCTCGTTCATGAGAACATTTTAACACATATTTTAATAATGTTGAGTTTGTTTTTCATTACTATCTCACCCACTCCCGAAATCGCGCTGCTTCTGGCGATTTGATGGATTGCCCCAACGCAATAATTGCTTCGGCGTTGTAATAGCGCGTTTCGTAGAGTTTCCCGTCGTCGGCGCGGTGGGTAAGGATGTTACTAACTCGCTTTTTGTTTAGCGCCCCCGAGCGGTACAGGCGGCGCAGTTTAATGCTGATATAGGGGCGGCTAACACCGTAAAGTTTGGCGATTTGTTTGGCAGTCATTAGGATGTTATTTTGCAATTTGGCGACTATGGTTTGGTTACCAACTGAGTTTTGATAGGTGTCAAAGGTCAGTTGGTTTTGTAGGCGGATTTCGTCGTTCATTGGGGTTTCCTTTCGTTTTAGGTTAATTATTTTCAGTTGGTTAAGCATTTTAGCTGCCGAATATGCAGCGAACGGAAAAGGTCACTGTCTTTGAGGTAGCGTCCTGTGTGTATATTACGCCAGTATAACCTAAGAAAAAGCGATACGCGCCAATAAAAGAGGGTGCGGAGGGTTGGGGTGGGTAGGTAGTAGAAGACCAAAAATAGGCGTTTACACCTTGGTTATTGAACCCGTAGCCACCATAAACCGCCGCAAAACCAGAAGGTGCGAGCCATTCATCAAGGATAGTAGTGTCGCCACTTCGGTTATTCCCAGTACCGCCATAGGAATAAATATCTACTAACGCAAACTCATTGGTATTGTCAGCGCTGCCGAATGGCAAACGCCAACCCTTAGGACAAATGGAGTATTGGGCAGTGCCAGTAACATCTCGGCTATCGTTATTGGCACTTGCGCCATATTGGTCGACAGAGTAGGCAATCGCAGTTGCCCAATTATAGAGATATCCATAAGGGTCAGCGTTGTAAGGCGAAATATCCCTATAGACCGGACGAATAACATCATGGCTACTGGTTGGCGAGCTAGTTGCCACGGCTGGTAAGACAAAATTGCTGGCGACATTGCTATCAGTTGGGGTTAAGGTTACGCCGGCAATTTTTAGGTTTTCCTGCATCCAACAGCGGTCGTTTGAGCCGTCAGAGCTCATTTTCAACTTAATAATATTATAGATTTTATTGTTACGTATGTCTACACGAGTGGTAATTTCGTTAATTGCCATCGCGCCACAATCAGCAACTGTGAAGCTTTGCATTGAGGGTGTACTGAAACTCCAACTGCCGGTCGTGGCTTGCGAGGTGGTCGCTCCAGTGCCGGCGGTGCAGGAATAATATAGAGTGTTGTTGCCGACAACTGTGGTGTAACTTGCGCCAGACGCATTGTTGACGCTGGTTGATGTCGTTCCCCAAAGGCAAGTACTGCTCGGTGTGGCTGA
>JAITSF010000072.1 GCA_031287975.1 Candidatus Nomurabacteria bacterium | reverse complement strand
AAAATCGCCAATTTTCAGGCGGCGGAGGGCGGAGGTGTAGGCGGCGGTGCCTAATTTTTGACCGATATCAGCGGCGAGGGAGCGGATGTAAGTGCCAGACGAGCAATGAACGCGGATTTTGAGAATTGGGTAGTTGTATTTCAGGAGTTTGATGTCGTAAATTGTAACCTCACGAGTCGGCATTTCGGGGGTTTTGCCCTGTCGAGCCAGCTTGTAGGCGCGTTGACCGTTGATTTTGATAGCGGAGTAGATGGGCGGGGTCTGAGTGATTTCGCCGACAAAAGACCTCAAAACCGCCTCGACTTCGCCGCCTAAGGGTTGGGCCCTTGTGTGGACGGTGGGGGTGATTTCGCCTTCGGGGTCGCCGGTGGTGGAGGTTTTGCCTAAAATAAGCGTGGCCTCGTAGACTTTGTCGAGTTTAGAATAATCGCCGGCGTTTTTGGTCTCTTTTCCAGTGAGAATTATCATCAGACCTGTCGCAAATGGGTCTAAAGTCCCAGCGTGTCCGACTTTGACTTTATGCCCGACTTGTTGACTCAATTGCCGCCGCACCCGCGCCACCACGCCGAAACTGGTCATACCGACCGGCTTGTCGATTAAAACTAAGCTGTCGATTGTCATTTCAAGCTCTTGATAAAACTCAAAAACAGCGGGTGCGGGCGGGTCGGGCGGGATTTGAACTCTGGGTGGGCTTGGGTGGCGACAAAAAACCGGTGCTTTGGCGCTTCGATAAATTCGACCAGTTTGCCGTCCGGCGAAGTGCCGCTAACCACCACGCCGCCGCGGCCAATTTCGGGCAGGAATTTTTGGTTGACTTCGTAGCGGTGGCGGTGGCGTTCGACGATATTTTCTTCTCCGTAGATTTCCGCTGTTCGGCTGCCAGCGACTAACTTAGCCGGATAATCGCCGAGGCGCATTGTCCCGCCGGTGCTTTCTTTGCCGTGTTGCCCTGCCATGATATAAATCACATTGTCGGTGCTTTTCTGGATCTCCTCGCTGGTGGCGTTTGGTAAACCACCCAGTCGCGCCGCCGCAATCGCCGCCATTTGCAAGCCCAGACAAAGCCCCAAATAAGGTTTGTTATTTTCAAGCGCGAATTTCGCCGCCGCAATCTTGCCGTCTAATCCTCGCGTCCCAAAACCGCCCGGCACTAGTAGCCCGTCAACACTGGCAAAATCGGCGTCGCTGACCTTTTCGGCATTCAGCCAAACAATCTCCAGATTAACAGCACTAGCAAAAGCTGCGCTTTTCAAAGCTTCAGTTACAGAGATATAAGTGTCTGTGTTGGTGGTATATTTCGCGACCAAACCAACCCGCACCGTCCGAGAGTAATCCTTGCGAATTTTACGATTTAAGCTTTCCCAATCTGACATGTCCGGAACAGAATCATCACCGATAAAACGTCCCAACGGTTTTAAGATACCGCTGGTAATAGCATTAAGCGGAACTTTATAAACTGAATCTATGTCGGGCAGTAAGACGACATCATCTTTAGACACTCCTGTAAAAGTAGCGATTTTATCGGCAATTGTATTCGACCCCAGCTTCTCAAGGCGCGCTACTACCATATCCGGTATAATCCCATATGTCCGCAAATCATGGATTGAGTTCTGGGCTGGTTTAGTCTTATACTCGTTGCTGGTTGCTAGATATGGAATATAAACTACGTGAACATAAAAGCAATTCTCGTGTCCTACTCGACTTGGAAATTCACGAATGGCTTCAACAAAATGCACACCCTCGAGGTCGCCGATAGTGCCGCCAATTTCGATAATATGGACATCGCTAGCAAATTCCTGTGCTGTTTCTTCGAAAGTATCCTGAATTAAACCGGTAACATGCGGGATTAACTGCACATCGTTACCACCAAATTTACCGGCTCGCTCAGCTGTGATAATGCGTTGCATAATTTTACCAGAAGTATAAATGCAGCTACTGGTGGTTTCGATGTCAAGAAAACGCTCGTAATGCCCGAGGTCAAGGTCGGTTTCTGCGCCGTCGCGAGTTACAAAACACTCGCCGTGTTTAGCTGGGTTGAGCAGCCCAGCGTCCACGCTGTAGTAAGGGTCATACTTTTGAATCGAAACTTTGAGCCGCTTACTCTTCAAAATAGCGCCCATCGACGCGGCTGTGATGCCTTTACCAACTCCAGAAATTACCCCGCCGGTTACAAAAATATATTTAGTATTGTTTGTTTTATTCATGATACCTCCTCATGTAGACTAATTATAGTCCACATTTAGCGTCTGCGCAAGTGTAAAATATACAACACTTAGCGTATCGCGTAGCCCAACAGCACCTCAAGAATCGTCCGCAGCTCCACCATGCCGATGATTTTGCCGTCGCCATCGCCGACCATCGCGAGGTTGGCGTTGTTTTTTAACATCTCCACCAAAGCTTGGCTGGCGGAAAGTTTTTGGCTCAACACCGGCGGCCGCAAATGCGTGGCTTGGCTGAGAGTTTGCTCGCCTTTGGCAACTTCAGTGATATCCTCGAGATAAATCACACCGATGGCGTCGTCCAAACTAGCGTGCGCCACTGGGAAAATCTTCTGGCCGGTGGCATACAGCTCGTCCAGCACCTTCGGCCCGAGATGAATACTGTCCCGCACAAAAGTAATGTCGGTTTTCGGCGTCATAATGTCAGCTAGTTTAACACGCGGAAATTTAATCGCCGCCAAAATCAGTTTTTTGTCGCTCTCCGACACAACTCGAGCTTCCGAAATCAGCCGCGTCAAGTCCCGCAGCGACCCAATCTGCCGCCCCACCGCCCAAAACAAAAACCGTCGCCAAAACTTCCGGATTGTTCCCTTGATATCCATAAGTTTATGATAGCATATTCCTATCAATTTCGTTATGGCATAATCACAAATACCCAACATCTATAATTCTTTGCCAGTCGCTCGTGGTGTCAAGAGAGCTACTAATAGTCGGGGTAGCTCCTGCCCCTTGACTTTTTTGAAAAAGTGTGCTACAATGGGGAGGTAATGGAAAAATTAAAACAAAAATCGAATCAGTTGACACTGGCTGCTTTAGCGGTTGGGGCGGTCTTAGCGCCGCTGCAGACAGCTATGTCGCATGTTACGCTAGACAGTTCAGCTGATACCAACGCCGCTAAAATCCAAATCGAGCAACATCCCCACCAATCCGACGCTGGCTCTTGGCAGAACCACTATATCGACCCGCGCTCGATCCGAGCTGTCGGTCATGATACTGGCAAGGACGCCGAAAAAAGCCTGCAAGACCCCTGGAAAATTTACCATTCCCGCGCCGCCTGAGCTACCACGTCGTAAAATATTGCGTCCAATAAGTGCGGAATTCCGAGTCAACATCGAAATGAAATCCGACCGAAAGCTTAGTGTATTTGTCGCTGAGGATATTAGCGCGGTGTTCCGGCGAGTTCAGCCAACCCTCAACAGTGGTAACCGGCGACACCGCCGAGTAGCCCATGTGGATATTTTCACCACTGCTGCCGCCGCTGTCTGGCACTGGACAAGCTGTCGACCAGCTTTCGCCGTCCGGACGGTCGTGAGAGTAATTTTGCTCAATTTCGCGCGCCCTGAGATCAGCCGCCTCGGCGCAAGCATCGCCCCAAATCAGACCTGTCAGCCCCAACTTGGCGCGCTCGTGGTTGACCAATTTCAAAACTTCGTTCTTCCACTTCTCTGTCGGGATCGGCAAAACCACTACATCAATAACATCGCGAGCTACACCGTCGTAAGTACCGGCGGTAATAGTTGTGGCGCCCACCCCGACAATATGCGGCATTTTACAGCGGTCGTTCGGAAAGCCCAAATACTCGCGCGAAGTGTCGTAAAAAGAGTCAATCACGCTGGTATTAGAAGTCTGCCAATACAGCTCGCCGCGCACACTAGCGCCCAGCTCGACACACAAATCAATATCCGCTGTCTGGTAAATCTCCAGTGAAGTTTCCGGCCACAGCTCGCCGCTCGGCAACAGCCCGCCAGTCGAGTAATTATCCTCGTACAGCGTCAGTTGACTAGCTATATTATTGTCCGACAGCCTTACCGTCTTGCCCGAACCAGCCGCCACATCCGAGCGCTCGTTGACCACTCGCAGATCAAAACCAAACCCTGGGTTGATAGCGTTGGCAATAATCAAACCAACCACAATAATCGCTATCGCGTTCAGCGACAGAACGACTTTCAGAGAATTATTTGGCTGAGATTTTTTCTTCATCTACCACCTCCGGCGCGACGCCGTTTTCAGATATCAGTTTCTTCGTCCGGTTGATCGAGCTGTTGATAGACGGCATCAACAGAATAATAATAATCATTGTGATAAAGTTAAAAATTATAATCTCATTAGACGGTTTGGCGCCCCGGAAAATCAGACCGAAGATTACGAAAAATAGACAGGTGTAAATCATAGCGGCGACTGTTACCGCGACTAAGTATGTCAGGTAGCGCAACAGTCGGCTACTGTTGATAAACAACTTGTAGCGCAATGTGATGAAATAAGCAAATAGCATCGTGATTGACACCGACAACGGACCGACCCAAAACAGACCGTTTTGTCCGATGATAGGTAGAATAATATTAGTGGCGCTACTAAGTGAAGATGACAAGATTAAACAACAAGCTAAACAAATCAAGCCCTGCTTAAAGACGGCATTTTTACTTCTCAAAGCTCTAGCTATAATTATAATAATAGACGAGATGAAAAATACCCCAAAAACACTAAAATACACCGCAGTAACTGGGCTGTCTGCCAAAATACTGTAATTATTGTCTTTAGATATAACAATATTGGAATAGAATAAATTATCGTTAAGCAAGATTAAACCGCCGACTACAACAGAAATCAGCAAAGCCGCCACTGATATCGTGATTGCCAAAGCTTTGCGCCTCAATAAACTTACCGCATACAGCAGACAACCAAACGGTATCGCCAGCGCCGTAACCGCGAAAATTTGGTGGAAAAAGCTAGCGTCGCTTTCGTTGCTGGCATTGCGGAACAACTGGATAAACAGCACCCACGATGCCGCCCCTAAAATTGCCAGCGACAATCCCATAGCCGAGAACCGTCCCTTTTGGTTTCGGTTGCTCGAAAACACCGCCACGCCGACAGTGATTGTCAGCGCCACAACAATATACATTAGTATGTTTAACATTTGATTACCCTCTCTTTAATACTACTAATATTACCACAAATTAAAACTTTGTGGTAATTTTAATTTTGCGAACTGGTTTTTTAACGATTTTTCCATTAGCGGCAAAACTAACTGCCACAATGTCGCCCTTTTCAATGGTGTAAAATAACTCTCTTTGCTGGGATAGTGTCTTGAGGTCAGTCTTGGTCGAACCGTCAATCGGAAAAGTTTTGACAAAGCGGTAAGCCAGCGGCCGAGCGCCAGGCTTCAAATCCTTCTTAGCTCGAGTAATTAGGTCATGCAACACAGCTTCGGCGTGGCTTTCCTGGCCAGGTTTAAGCTGGACAAAGGCCACCACCGCACCAGCCTTGCCCTTGACTTTATAAGCCAATTCCACCGGAATCGCCCGCAAAGTCTTGGGGTTTCCGTTGACCACGCGATTGATGTCAAATAAGTAATGCTCTTCCCCATCGCGGCCGACAAAACGGTGCTTGTGACGGCCTTCAACGTGCAAATGCCCGCTCTCGTCCATCACGCCGACATCTTCGGTTTTGTAATAACCATCCTTAGTCCATTTGCAATGCCATTCATCTTCGCGTCCCAGATATGGAAAAGGTTTGGAGTCCGGCTTGACCTCAACCAAACCTCGCTTCCCACGTGACACCTCCCGGCCATCTGGCCCGACAACCCGAGCCCTGGCCCGACCAACACCACGGCCAACCACATTGGCCCGCTCGGGATTGTAATTAGTAAACGGCTTGATCATCATGTGCGTGCCAGGATTCCCCTCGGAAAAGCCATAGCTCAAAACCAGAGCGTTTGGCATTCCCAGCTCCTGAAAACGGCGGTTCAACTCTTGGGCAATCCGCAGCTCCAAATATTCACCGCCGCCAGCCGGAAACCAGAAAAACGGCATCGAACCGGCTTCTAGCGGCGTGGTCAGAAAAGACCGGTAAGCTTGCGTATTCAAAGTCGCAACGGTAACACGTTGGTCGTGAATACGCCGGGCCGCCAGACCGTTAAAACCCGCTAGCGGGTTTTCGACCTGCTCGATACCTTCGATCCAAGTCGTCAGCGCCCACTGCATCATCGTAGTCGGAAACAGCGGATAATAGCTGCTGCTCCTGTCGTCAGGTTTCACATCCAGGCCGTCCAGGCTCATATAAGCATTGTGCGACAGTGTGAAACTGTTGTCGCTTTTGGGGACGATTTTGGGCGCGCCGGTGGTGCCGGAGGTGTGTAGATAGAGGGTCGGCCGGTTTGGCCGCGGCCGGTTGGCGACCGGAGTTTTGTCGCCGGCTGCTGCAGCTATAAACTCGTCGTAGTTGTAGTAATTTACGCCTGGGATTAGATCGGCCTTTTTGATAGCTCGATAGCCTTTTTGCAGGTTTTTCAGGATCAAACTGGTCGGCAGCGACTTGACCACACCGCCCTTATGTTCCCGGACATCGGTTATCAAGTCTTTTTCATCCGTGGCGCCTTCGGTTAGCGGCACGATAATGATATTTTTGACTTTGCTGCTAGCGATACCTTCCTTGGCGGTGTGATAAAATGGCTCGGAAATGAACAGTGTCTCGGTATCGAGCTTGTCCAGCGCTAGCTCTGGGTTGTCCCTGATAACTGTGGGGTTGATGAAGCTGGCTGGCCGGCCCTGTTTGTTTTGAGCCATATAGCCGATCAAGTTAGACGGATGAATCAATGTCGAAAAGGCCAGCGTGCCGTCAGGGTTTTGGTTAAGTTTGTTAATCGCGCGGGCGAAGTTGTCAATTTTCCTCAAATCCTCGGCGTAAGTTGACTGAGAGCCGTAATAATCCTGCGAAACTTTCCGCGGCCGAACCTGGGCAGCCTGGCGCAAATGCTCATAAACAGACTGACCGGTCTTTAATTTTATTTTATTTTCGCTCATTGATCTTATGCTAACAAATATTTGTTATTTTGCAAGACTTTGACCGTCGCAAAATTATTGGCGCTTTTTCTTTGGCTGGCGATGCGCTCGAATCTTAGCCTCAGCGCCGTCGTTTTCGAGAGCTTTGCTGATTTTGGTGGCGCGGCGTTTGGAGATTTTTTCGATTAGCAGCAGCGGTTTGCCGGACATTTCTTCGAAGACGTCGTAAAGCACACTGTCGGCGGCGGTTAGTTTGGTGTAGTGCTTGACAGTCTCGGCGACTTTGTGTTTGTGGGTGCCGACGGCTAATAGCAGGACATCGAATTTCTTGCCCAACAGCAGCGCCAACAACCACGCCACAGCGCCGACTAAAACAGCGCCCGCGACCAGCGATAAGGTGCTATTAACCTGCTGGCTAGCAGCCGGTATAGAGGCAGATTTGGTTTTGGTTACACCAGCCGGACCGGTCGGTTCTGGCGTGCCGTCAGCAGTATCAACATAGGTTAGCTCGTGCGGTTGATAAGTACCAGTGCCGGCATCAGCCGGTGTGCGAGTGATATCTTGACCGCCAATCTGACCGCCAGCACCAACATTGTTATCGCCCGAGCCGCCCGATGTTGACGGCGCTTCGCCAACTGCTGAAAACAGCACTACGCCCTTGTAGTCGCCAGGCACTTGCGTTGACGATACCCGTGTGCCGAAATAAACATCAGTAACTTGGGAATTAACCGCACCGGTGCGGGCGCGAATCTGGGTCTGGGCGGTCGGTACGGCGGCATATTTACCAGTGGCAGCGCTGCTGGTATCGGCATAGATTGCGTAACTGGAGTCAAAAGCGGCAATCGAACCTTGTGTGTTAGGCACCGCAAAACCCCAAGCTGACACCGAAAGGTTCGACATTGCAGCCGGCGCCGCGGTGGTAGCGGTAAATGGCGGGATAAATTTAGTGGTGTCTATTACCGTACTCGGGATTTCACTGGTTACCAACACTAAGTTAGTAGCACCGTCGGTCGAACCGTCGAAATATTTGTTAGTTAAATCTTCGCCTAATCCGTTAGCTGAAACATGATAAGTAGTAGTGTCAACAGAGTTGATAAACAGTTTATAACCTTCGGCGTTAGTGCCGACTTCGACGGAAATTTTACAGGACGAAAAACCGCCCGAGCCGACTGACATACTAACAGCCCGAGCGGCAGTAGTGCCACAGTTGCCGATGTTCAGCTGAATAACTTCGCCGACCGAGACGTTTAGGTCGGTAGTTTTAGTATCACTAGCCGGATCAGCCGAAACTGTGGAAAACCCCAAAACGACCCCTAGAGTCATTGTCATCACTGTAAATATTATCACCGACCGTTTCATATAACCCCATGTTAGCACAACCATAATCGCAAAACAATAGTTTTTTAGGTTTTTTTCAACTTCGCTAGCTCGGCGCGAGTTTCGGCTACCAACTCGGTCGGCGCTCGCTCGACATAAGATTTATTAGCCAAACGCGCTTCGAGCACCTTGATTTTGGCAGCTTTAGCGGCTTCGGCTGTGGCGCGGTTGTCGCTAAAACGCCCGATTTCGGCGTCGCTGGCGCTGAGGTACAGCTCAAAATCAGTGCTGTCCAGCTTTAGCCCACTCTGCCCTGTCTCAACAGCGCTGACTTTGGCTAAATGTTTAACCAAATCGGCTTGCTCTAACACAAATTTATTATTAGTTTGCAAACTTCTCTGCCCACCACCCAGCTCGATATTGGCTTTGCGAATTTCGCGCACAATGTTGATAATTTTATCGAAATCAGCCGCTGCCCAAGCGCTAAATTTCAGCTTTTTTGGCCATTGTTGTGAAATTAACAACGTTGTAGATTTGTCAACACTTAACAGAGATTGCCAAATCGTTTCCGTAACAAATGGCGCAAATGGATGGGCTAATTTTAGAACATATTCTAATACAAATTGCAAGGTGTTAGTTTCCTCAATTTTGCTGCTCTCAACATACCAATCCGCTACGTCATCCCAAACTGTGTGATACAAAACATCATAAGCCTCCGCAAACCGAAATTCTCCCAACAACTTGTCGATTTTCGCCCTCGCTTTGTCGAGTTGACGAAAAACCCAATGATCAGTTATTGACGAATCTCCTAAACTAACTTCAAACAAGCCCTTCCGCCCCAAGCGATCTGAGCCGGGCGACATCCCCATACCCGGGTCCGGCAAGCCGGACTCGGGTGGGGACCCTGTCGCTCGGTCAGCTCCATTGGTGCGAAATGGT
>JAITSF010000026.1 GCA_031287975.1 Candidatus Nomurabacteria bacterium | reverse complement strand
GGAAAGGAGGATGCGTAAATGGCATATTATCCAAAAGACGGCGGGCGCGATATTTCCAGTTTCGACGCGGTGCGCTTAAGCGTCGCCAGCGAACAAGACATGCGAAATTGGAGTTACGGCGAGGTTTTAAAGCCGGAAACGATTAACTACCGCACACAAAAACCAGAGCGCGACGGGCTGTTTTGTGAACGGATTTTCGGTCCAACCAAAGATATCAACCCCAACGACACTAAACACCGCGGTATTCGCTCGCGCGAAGCGGCAGTTGACAAAAACGGCGAGTTGGTAACGAAGTCTTCGGTGCGGCGCGAACGTATGGGGCATATTAAACTGTCCACACCAGTGGCGCATATTTGGTTTATGCGTAACATTCCCAGCCCAATGTCGCTGCTGCTGGGGCTGACTAACAAACAACTAGAGCGGGTTGCTTATTTCGCGTCTTATGTGATTTTAGAAGTTGACTCGGACAAAGTCGAGCAGCTGCAAGCCGACAACGAAGCCGAGTTTGACGCCGGCAAAACCGCTATTAAAATGCGCTACGAAGCCGCCGCTAAAAGCAAAGATGTTGATCTCGTCAAACTGTCCGAAGAAATGACCAAAGAACTAGACGACCTAACCGAAAGTTACGAAGAAAAGAAATCGACGCTCAGCCGGTTTACCAAAGGCTCGTTGATTTCTGAAAGCGAATATCGCAATCTCGACGAACAGTACGAAACTTTGATAAAGGTCGGCATGGGCGGCGAAGCGCTAATGGAGCTGCTGAAAAATGTCAATCTCGAAGAGTTGGTTTTGGAAGTGGCCGAAGAAGTCGAGGCTCGCAAAGGTCAAGCCAAGAAGAAAATTCAAAAACGTCTGAAGATTTTGGAAGGGATTTTGTCAGCCAAAATCGACCCAGTGTCGATGTGTTTGACAGTTGTACCGGTGATTCCGCCGGATTTGCGACCGATGGTGCAGCTCTCTGGCGACCGCTTTGCGACTTCGGATTTGAACGATTTGTACCGGCGGGTTATCAACCGCAATAACCGGCTGAAAAAACTAGCCGACCTCAACGCGCCGGAAGTTATCCAGCGCAACGAAAAACGCATGTTGCAAGAAGCTGTCGATGCTCTGATCGACAACTCGATGGTGCGTGGCAACCGAGTGGCAAATTCCACCAACAACCGCCGTCGGCTGAAGTCGCTGAGTGATTTACTAAAAGGCAAGCAAGGCCGTTTTCGCCAAAACTTGCTCGGCAAACGGGTGGATTATTCTGGTCGCTCCGTCATCGTGCCGGGTCCGGATCTGAAAATTGAACAATGCGGCCTGCCTAAGAAAATGGCGTTGGAGCTGTTTCGGCCGTTTGTTGTCAACAAACTTTTAGAGTGGGAACAAGCTCATAATATTAAGTCGGCGCAGCGTTTGATTGACGCCGGCGACACTGTTGTTTGGGATGCGCTGGACGAAGTGATTCAGGGCAAATATGTGCTACTAAACCGCGCGCCGACTCTGCACCGGCTGGGTATTCAAGCTTTCCAACCGAAACTGATCGAAGGTTCGGCGATTCAGCTGCACCCGCTGGTAACGACTGGTTTTAACGCCGACTTTGACGGCGACCAAATGGCGGTTCACTTGCCGCTGAGTGTCGAAGCTCAAGCCGAAGCCCGCGACCTGATGAGCGCCACCAACAACCTGCTCAAGCCGTCGGACGGCGCGCCGGTGTTGTCGATTTATCAAGACATCGTGCTAGGAGCATATTATCTAACTTATGTCAAACCGTCGGCCCAGACTAAACATGTTCATGTTTACAGTTCAATTGACGAAGCCATTATGGCTAAAGACAAGGGCGCGATACTGTATCAAACGCCGATCAAAGCTCCCTACAAGGGCGAAATTCGCGAAACCACGCTTGGTCGGCTGCTGTTTAACGAACAACTACCGGCGGATTTCGGGTTTGTGAATGATGTCATGACCAAGAAAACTCTAAACAAAGTCATGGCTAAAGTTTTCAACATCTACGGCGCTGAAACCACCGCTCAAATCGCCGACGCAGTTAAAGAGCTGGCGCTGGAACACGCCACTCAATCGGCAGTGTCAACTGGTATACACGATTACTTCGATATCGACGGACTCGACCATGTTATCCGCGAGGGCGAACTGCGAACCGAAAAAATCAACGAAACTGCCGAGCAAGGCTTAATGACCGAAAACGAACGCTACCGCCGCACTGTTGACACTTGGATGAAAGTTGACGATACCGTCAAAGATTTACTGCAAGAACAACTTCAAAAAACCGACACCGCTATCTCAATTTTAGCAAATTCCGGTGCGCGCGGTAGCCTGTCCAACATTAAATGGGCGACTGGCATGATCGGCGTAACAGTCGACGCTTTCGGTCACGAATCGGAGCTGCCGGTTAAATCGTCTTTCAAAAAAGGTCTGACACCGCTGGAAGAATTCCTCTACACGCGCTCGACTCGCAAAGGCTCGATCGACACCGCGCTGAAAACCGCTGACTCTGGCTATCTGACGCGGCGTTTAGTGGACGTAGCGCAGGACGTTTTCACAGTTGACGACGTTCGCGGCGACGACCCAGGCTATATTATTACCAGGGACGAAACAGAAGAAACCATGATCGAATTTGGCGATCGCTTGTATGGTCGCTACACAGCCGAGTCGGTTGTTGGCGCTGACGGCGGAGAAATCATCGGCGACCACGACCTCATTACCCGCGAAATCGCCGACAAAATCCAAAACGACGAGTCAATCAGTCAAATCAAAATAATGTCGATTTTGTCGACGAAACAGTTGCAGGGCATTCCGCAGCGCAGCTATGGTATCGACATGGCGACTGGCTATTTGGTTGCCGAGCGTGAACCAGTCGGTGTTATCGCCGCGCAATCGGTCGGCGAGCCAGGCACACAGTTGACTTTGAAGACTTTCCACTCTGGCGGCGAGGCAACAGAAGCCGGCGACATCACTCAAGGTCTGCCGCGCGTCGAAGAGCTTTTGGAAGCTCGCAAGCCGAAAGGCGAAGCCACCGTTGCCGAAATTTCCGGCGTATTGCAAATCACCACCGACAGCAAATCCGACAAAGTTAAAGTCAAAGTTGTCCCAACTGCCACTGTCGAGGAACGTCTCAACCACGACGGCTACGAAATCAAAGTCCCTAGCGGCGCAATGGTCGAAGCTGGCGCGATTTTGGCTGAAGCCAAAGACAAAGCGCCGCTGGTAGCACCGTTTGACGGCAAAATCAAGCTCTTAACCCACGATATCGTCGTTAAGCAACCCGACAGCGCCAGCCCGATCGAATACGAAATCCACGAAGCCCGTATGCTGCGCGACAAAGCCGGTAATCTAATCCTGCACGACGGCGACCAAGTCGAGGCTGGCGATCGACTATCGACCGGCTCAATCGACCCGCACAAGCTGATGGAGCTTAAAGGTGTAGCGGCTACCCAGCGCTATATCATCAATGACATCTTGCGGATTTACGCCGCCCAGGGTCAAAACATCGCCGACAAACACCTGGAAATCATCGTTCGGCAAATGTTCAGCCGTGTCCAGATCGAAGACTCCGGCGACAGCTCCTTTGTGGCTGGCGATATCGTGTCGCGCGCCGCAGTGGTCGAAGAAAACGCCCGCTTAGTCGAAAACGGCGACCAACCAGCGGTCTACACTCAGCTTCTACTTGGCATTACCAAAGTCTCGATCTACAGCGACAGCTTCCTATCGGCCGCCTCGTTCCAAGACACCACCCGCGTGCTAATCAACGCCGCTATATCCGGAAGAGTTGACCGTCTGCGAGGTCTTAAAGAAAACGTTATTATCGGTCGAAAAGTTCCAGTCGGCACCGGGGCTATCCCAGAAGAAGATTTCTATCTGGCGCAAACCGCCGGCGACAGTATCGACGAAATAAACATCTAAAAGCCGAAAAAACTAAAAACCGGCTCCTTGTCAGAGTCGGTTTTTAGTAGTAATTAACCTCTACCTCTCCTTATTATAGCACACTCTTTCTAAAAAGTCAATACATAAAATTTCTTCCTTCGCCGACAGGGGTTTTTGCGTGAAAAAGCGAGTTTTCCACACTTTAATATCAGTGGTGTTGTAAAAAAGTCCTTGACAAATCGAGGGGGGGGGTATTATTATGTTGGTAACGTTCGTGGTGAACATGGATAATAAACAAGAAAGGGGAAAAATGACAAAAATATTAAATATTGCCGCAGTTGGTGCTGTTACAGCGTTGCTGGGCGTAGCGGTGTTGCCGGCGGCGACTTACGCTTCGAGTTACGATGCGGTGACTAATACAATTTACGCTACGAAAGAGATTACCGATGGCGATCCAAGTGGCTATATGCTGGACGGCGCCAGCGGCCAAGCCCTGATTAGCGACAGCGATACTACGTTGGGTATTGAGGGTGCAACGATTGACGATGTGCGGGGCGCTTTAATCGCTCTCTATAGCTATATCGCAGCGCTCGATCCAAGTGATGCTAATGATGCGGCCGAATTGGCGGCCTTTGGCAATAAACTTAGCAGCATATCAGATCTGAAGATTAAGATTAACGGCGATGCCGAGATTATTCCGAACGACCTGGGTTATTTAGGGACATTAGCAAATTTGGCTGGCGGTATCAATGGCGCCGCGCCTAAGCCCGATCCCAATATCGAGGTTTATGTTGACGGTACGGTAACTTTCGGCGATCCAACTGATGATTATGTTGGTAAGACCATCGCTGATGAGGCGACCGGCAAAATGACGCTGGATGCCATCAAGATCGAGTTGCCGGTCGGAACTGATCCAGCGGCTTTCTTCGGCGCGGCTAATTACGATGCCGCCAAGATCGCCTACAGTGATAACGGCAACAATGGCGGCAGCAACAATGGCGGCGGCGCGACTGGTGGTGGTAGCGGTGGCGGCGGTGGCGGCGCTGTAGCCCTAACCTCGCCGGAAACCGGCCAAGCTGGCGGCTCTCTGCCGACAGCAGCTTTGGCAGCGGCTGTCGCTGCCCTAACAGCGGCTGGCGTTAGCGGTGTGGTCTTGAGAAAACTTTCCCGCAAATAATAAAATCCTGCAAAACCCAAGCAACCTAAATCTGATTGACCGGATTTAGGTTGCTTTTTTATGAAAAGTATGGTATAATAGGGGGATAGTTGAGTGTGCTCTTTATTGCGAAAATTTAGCTTGATTTTTTCCAAAAAACCGCTATAATGTAGATGAGTTTCATCGCTGTCGGTGTCGTGCTGAGCCCGACGAGCGAATGTTTAAGTTAAAATTCTAAGGAGAATAATGCCAACTTTTAATCAGTTAGTGCGAAAACCGCGCAAAATGGCGGTGAAGAAATCGGGCGCGCCGGCGCTGGGGACGATTCAAAACACCCTTAAAACACGCATTTATAAACAAAACGGTCCGCTGAAACGCGGTGTGGTGATTAAAGCTACCACCAAAACCCCGAAAAAACCCAACTCGGCGCTACGCAAAGTCGCTCGGGTACGCTTGACAAATGGTCAAGAAGTTTGGGCCTACATCGGCGGCGAGGGGCATAATTTACAGGAACACGCTGTGGTTTTGGTGCGCGGCGGGCGGGTGCCGGATTTGCCGGGTGTGCGCTATCATATTGTGCGCGGCGCGCTGGATTTACAGGGTGTCGCTAATCGCAAACAAGGTCGCAGTAAATACGGCGCTAAGAAAGGAGATAAATAATGCCACGTAAAGTTACCAAATCTCTCAGCCGCAAAATCAGCCCTGATAAAAAATACAACAGTGTGCTGGTGCAGCGGCTAATCAACAAGTCGATGCTCAACGGCAAAAAGCAAGTCGCCGAGCGAGCGGTTTACGCCGCCCTGGAAGCGGCAGCTAAAAAGGTCGAATCGGACGACCCAGTAGCGGTGTTTGAAAAAGCTTTTGAAAACATCAGCCCGGATTTCGAGGTTAAAAGCCGCCGTGTCGGCGGAGCAAATTATCAAATTCCTTTCCCGATCAGCGGACATCGCCGCGAACACTTCGCCTTTGTGTGGTTGGTGTCGGCGGCCCGCGCTCGCGCTGGTATGCCGTACGAAAAGCGCTTAATGAACGAAATCGTCGACGCCTACAACCAAGCCGGTGGCGCATTCAAGAAAAAAGAAGACACTCACAAAATGGCCGAAGCCAACCGCGCTTTCGCGCATTTTGCGAGATAAATTTAATTTAGTCACAAGAAAAAGGAGAATTATGGCAGTACAAAAAGTGGCGCTCGACAAAGTTAGAAATATTGGTATTATTGCCCATATTGACGCTGGCAAAACCACTACAACGGAGGGGATTTTGTATCGCACCGGGCTTTCCCACAAAATCGGCGAGGTCCACGAGGGCGATACCACCACCGACTGGATGGAACAGGAGCGCGAGCGCGGTATTACCATCACCAGCGCGGCGGTAACGACTTTTTGGAAAGATCACAAAATCAACATTATCGACACGCCGGGGCATATCGATTTCACGGTCGAGGTCGAGCGATCTTTGCGCGTTCTCGACGGCGCGGTTACGGTTTTTGACGGCAAAATGGGCGTCGAGGCGCAGAGCGAAACTGTCTGGCGACAGGCCAGCAAATACGGCGTGCCGCGAATTTGTTTTATCAACAAAATTAACCAAACCGGTGGCGATTTTTATAAATCTTTAGAGTCGATTCACGCTCGGCTGAGCAAAAACGCCCTGCCGATTCATCTGCCGATTGGTTTTGAAAAGGACATCCGCGGCGTGGTTGATTTGATCGACATGAAAGCTTACACTTACACCGAATACCACGACAAGGAGCTGATACAGGGCGAAATCCCAGCTGATATGGTTGACAAAGCCAAGAACGCCCGCTCATTGCTAGTCGAAAAAGCTGTCGAGTACGACGACGAACTAATGGAGCGGTTCTTCGAAAAAGGCGAGGATTCTATTACTGAGCCGGAGCTGAAAGTGGCGCTTCGAAAAGCGGTTTTGTCGGGCGATTTTTACCTTGTTACCGGCGGCGACGGGCGCGGTGTGATTGTTGAAAAACTGCTGGATTTAATGGTGGAATATCTGCCAGCGCCGACCGATATCGAAGCGGTTTGGGGCAAAAACCCCAAAACCGGCGACGAAATCGAGCGCAAACCGGGCATTAAGCAGCCGCTCAGCGCCCTAGCTTTCAAAATCGCCACTGACCCATTTGTCGGTAAGCTGATTTTTGTGCGAGTTTATTCTGGCAGACTCGAGGCCGGCAGCTATGTGCTGAACACCACCACTGGCGACAAAGAGCGTATCGGCCGGATTGTGCGGATGTTCGCCGACAAACGCGAAGATATCAGCGAAGTCGAAACTGGCGATATCGCCGCTGTGGTGGGGCTTAAAAACACCACTACGGGTACGACACTCTGCGATCCGTCCCAACCGATTCAGCTGGAAAGTATCACTTTTGTCGAGCCGCCGGTGTCGATCGCCATCGAGCCGAAGACCAAAGCCGACCAAGAAAAAATGGGTATCGCCCTGCAAAAACTGGCCGAAGAAGACCCAACCTTTCGGGTTCACACCGACGAAGAAACCGGTCAGACCATTATCAGTGGCATGGGCGAGCTTCACCTGGATATTATTGTCGATCGGATGAAGCGCGAATTTAGCGTCGAAGCCAATGTCGGCGAGCCGCAAGTGGCTTTTCGCGAAACCATCAAAGGCGTCGCCCAGGTTCAAGGCAAATATATCAAACAATCTGGCGGTCGCGGTCAATACGGCGATGTTTATTTGCGTTTAGAGCCGAACGAAGCCGGCAAAGGTTTTGAGTTTATCGACGAAATCAAAGGCGGCGTGGTGCCGCAAGAATATCGTCCGGCAGTCAAAAAAGGTATCGAAGAAACTCTGGACGGCGGCGTTATCGCTGGTTATCCGGTGGTCGATATTAAAGCCGCGCTCTACGACGGCAGCTACCACGATGTTGACTCGTCCGAAATGGCGTTTAAGATGGCTGGCGCTCTAGCCACCCGCGACGGTGTCAAGCAAGCCAAGCCGATTTTGCTCGAGCCAGTTATGAAAGTCGTAATTGTTACCCCCGAAGATTTTATGGGCGATGTAATCGGCGATATGAATTCGCGGCGCGGTCGAATCGACGAAATGGAAGATTTAATGGGCGGCGTCAAACAAATCACCGCTCACGTACCGCTGGCCAGCATGTTCGGCTACACCACCGAGCTGCGCTCGATGTCGCAAGGTCGGGCTTCCAGCAGTATGGAACTAGCCCAATACGAAGAAGTCCCGCCCAGCGTCGCGCAGGAAATTATTGAAAAACGCAGTAAATAGCACTATATCTAGTGTGTAAAATTTGACTTTGGCACTAGACTGTGCTAAGCTGTTGTTAAGTCATGGAGTCAAAACGCAACCAGTCGAATTACCAAACTGCCGAGCAGACAGAATTAACGATTGGTAATTTAGCCTGTCTTTTGATTGACGGCAGCCAACCACAACTGGTTTATTTCAGCCCGACCGAAGATATGCAAGTGCCGGAAGCTATCAGTGAAATGACCCACGCCGACAATTTAGCTAATCTCCCCCGACGAGTCAGAACGGCCGGCTCAACCAGCCCGATAGCCAAGGCGCTCGCTAAAAACGGCGATAAAACAATCGGCGATCAAGCCGATTTTGTGCAACACCACGCTCAAATTTTAGGTATCTGGCCAGAGGAAAGTTTAGAAGAAGCTGTCTCGGTCACTAGTTTTGTTAAGAAAATCTTAGCCTCAAAACACTAAAATTCCTTAAATATCTAGTCGGAAAGCATCGGTGTTCCTAACTTTACAGCCGTGTTTGAGGTAAAAATTGTGTGCCGCCACTCTCTCGGGGCGGCAGGTAAATTCCATGCGTTTAATGCCACGCTGACGGCACCAAGTCAACATTTCTTCCCAGATAGCGCTGCCAATACCGCGTTGGGCGACATCGGCGGCGACAAATAGCTCTTCGAGATAAGCTATGCTACCATAATAAATACTAATAACCTCGGTTAAGTTCGCCATGCCGACAATCCGTCCGGATTCATCACGCGCCACAAATTGTTCATGTAACGGCGAAGCAATGGCTTTTCTGATAGCTTGTTCGTTAACGGTTCGACCATCGTAGAGTTCGGTCAGGCTAGGTAACATACGGTTTATGTCGTCTAGGTCGCCGGCGCTCAATTCTTTTAATATTTCAATTTTAATCATGTTAAAATAATATTACAAAATGATATATTTCGCAAAAGATTTAATAACCAGTTATCGGTTTTTTCTCAATGATCCGGTGTTGATGGAATATGCTGGCGATATTTTGACACACCCAGAATTTATTGGTATAGGTCAGTTTTATTCGCATAAGTACGAGATTCGTTTGAAACATTTGATGAACGTGGCGTACTACGCTGTTAAAATCGCGCGGTTTTTGCGTGGCGATGTCGAGACAACGTTGCGGGCGGCATTGTTGCACGATTTTTATCCTTATCAGAGATATCGGAAAGATTATAAATATCTTAAGCACCTAAAAATTCATCCCAGCGAGTCGTTGACGAATGCTCAGAATTATTTTGCGATTTCGACCGAAGTTTGCGAGATTATTTTGCGACATCATTGGCCGCTTACTAGGGGAAAACCCAAACATGTTGAGGCGTTTTCGGTGATTTCGGCAGATTGGTTTGCGGCTACGATGGAGAATTTTTATCATCGGGCTTGGATAAAACCGAAACATCGGGTTAGGGTAATACGAAATAAAATCCGCCGACAGGGGAATTAGCACTCTTGACTCGGCTGTCAAGAGTGCTAGGTTCCCAGTAGAAAACTGGCTGCTGTACGGCATCTTTACTATTTTTTGCTCGAGCTGTATTTTATACCGCTCTCACAAAGAAATAGCAAATCTGCCGCGCATCAGTCAGGTTTCTAACGACAAACTAGCACTCTTGACAGCCGAGTGCTAGTTTGCTAACATAGAGGTAGGTTAGCACTCAACCCCAACGAGTGCTAAAGATAAGCATAAAAGGAGGAAAGAAATGGGAAAAATTATCGGAATCGATCTCGGCACAACCAACAGCGCGGTGGCGTATTTGGTAGCCGGAAAACCAGAAATTATCACTAACGCCGAAGGCGACCGAACCACACCTAGTGTGGTGGCAGTCAACAAAAAAGGCGAGCGCTTGGTCGGCAAAGTCGCTCAGCGCCAGCGCGTTACGAACGCCGAAGGTACAGTTTACGGTATCAAACGCCTAATCGGGCGCAATTTCAGCGACAAAGATGTCCAAAACGACATCAAAATCATGCCCTACAAAATCGTTTCTAACAAAGGTAACGCTGGTGTCGAACTCGGCGACAAAACCTACAGCCCAGATGAA
>JAITSF010000023.1 GCA_031287975.1 Candidatus Nomurabacteria bacterium | reverse complement strand
AATTTCGGTGCGGATTTTGCGGCGTTTCGGCGAGGAAATTGGTGTGCCGAAGAATTTTGTGATTTTAGACGAAGCCGACCGACAGAGTTTAATAAAACAAGTTATGAAAAAGTTGGGCGCGGTTGATAAACAATTTACGCCGAGTTTGATTGCTGGTTATATTTCTAATGCTAAGAACGATTGCTTGACAGCGGACGACTATCAGGCGGTGGCTTCGACACCAGCGCAGCAGCTGGCGGCTGAAGTTTATCCGCGCTACGAGCAGTTGCGGCGAGCTGGCAAGGCGTTGGATTTTGACGATTTATTGTTGGAAATTATTCATTTGTTGGAAAAAGCGCCGGCGGTGCGGCAAAATTTGCGCGAAACTATTCGACATATTTTGATTGACGAGTATCAAGATACCAACAAGGCGCAGTATAAAATGATAAAATTGTTGGTCGGCGATGAAAAAAATGTCTGTGCGGTGGGCGATGATTGGCAGTCGATTTATTCTTGGCGAGGCGCGGATTTTACTAATATTTTGAACTTCGAGCGCGATTTTGTGGGCGCGAAAATTATTAAACTGGAGCAAAATTATCGTACGACGGAAGCGATTTTGAACGCCGCGCATATGGTGATTCAGCACAACAAACAGCGTTCCGACAAAAAGCTCTGGACAGATAAGAAATCCGGCAAGCCGGTTAAGATTTTGATGGCTGGGAATCAGTTGCACGAAGCCGAGATTTTGGTCAACCACATTAAAACTGATGTTGATTTACAGTTTCGAAAGTTTTCGGATTTCGCTGTACTCTATCGCACTAACGCGCAGTCGCGAGCGGTTGAGGAGATTTTTATTCGTTATTCAGTGCCTTATAAAATCATCGGCGGTACGCGGTTTTACGATCGCGCCGAGATTAAAGATATGTTGGCTTATTTAAAGCTGATTTACCAGCCGTTTGACAGAGCTAGTTTTTTGAGGATTGTCAACGTGCCGCGACGCGGTTTGGGTGATACGTCGGTGGCGAAATTTCTCGATGCTCAGTCTGACAGCGGGCAATCTTTGGTGGAGTTTATGATGAGCGCAGATTTGCCGGTAGCGCCGCGCGCTAAGGCGGCTTTTCGAGAGCTGGCGGAGGTTTTGTCGCCGCTAGTTAGTCAAGCCGAAACTGTTTCGCCAGAGGATTTGATACGGCTGGTTATGAAAAAAACTGATTATCTCGATTGGCTGGACGACGGTTCGGTAACAGCGCAAGCGCGGATTGAGAATGTTAACGAGTTGTTGTCGGTAGCGAAAAGTTTCGAGAATTTGGCGGAGTTTTTGGAAGAAGTGGCGTTGGTTTCGAGTGTTGATACTTCGGCTGATGGCGACGCTGTAACCTTGATGACAATTCATGCTGCGAAAGGTTTGGAGTTTCCGGTGGTTTTTATGGTGGGAATGGAAGAGGGAGTTTTCCCGCTGGCGCGGGCTAGTTTTGACGCTAGCGAGCTGGAGGAAGAGCGCCGGCTGGCTTATGTCGGTATGACGCGCGCCCGCGAAGAGTTGGTTTTGACGGCGGCTAGGGAGAGGTTGTTGTATGGTAATTCTCAGCATAACTTGCCGTCGCGGTTTTTGGGCGATGTTGATGCGAATTTTGATATGATATCGGCCGGCTCGGAGTTTGGCAATGTTAGTGGGATTTCGGCGGATTTTGTTGATGATGAGCCGCGTTTTGTGCCGGACGAAATCGAGCTGACCGCCGGCGACCAAGTCAACCACAAAATTTTCGGGCATGGTTTTGTCGAGAATATCGACGGCTCGATTGTGGCGGTCCGTTTCGCGACTGGGCTTAAGAAACTTAATGTGGCTTTTGCACCGTTAGAAAAGGTTTGAAATACCACTTATCACTAAATCTTTACCTCTTGGGTAATCAGCATAGCTTTTTCGCGCAATATTACGTAAGATAGTAACAGGATAAATTGCAATGAAAATCCGAATTGAAACTGACAACAATTTGCGCGAGCCAGAGATAATTATCCGCTCGCAGCGACTGGACGGTGATGCGGCCGAGCTTCAGAGCGCGATTATGAAGGCTCTGGCTAAGACTCGAAAGCTAACCCTGTTTCGCGGCGGCAAGGAGTTCTATCTGTCGCCGGACGATGTGCTGTTTTTCGAAAGTGTTGACGGTAAGACTTACGCCCACACAACACAGCAGATTTTCGAGTCTAAACAGCGGCTATATGAGCTAGAAAACAGCTTGCCTAGCAGTTTCGTGCGCATCAGCAAGTCCGCCATCGCCGACACTCGCCGAATTTTGGCTATCACGCGCAACTTGACTGGCCCTAGCTTGATTCAGTTTCGCGGCAGCCACAAACAAATTAGCGTCAGTCGTGGTTATTTTAAGATGTTAAGGGATAGATTAAATGAAAGGAGTTTGTATGAAGAAAAATAATGCTTGGAGGGTGTTTTGGGGTCTGCTTTTTTTGGTGGCGGCGGCCGCTATAGTCCTCAGCTTGCTGGATATTTTTACCCTGTCTGGTATTAGTAATATCGGCTGGTTAGTGTTGGCGATTTTCTTGGCGGCGCTGGCTATTGCCTCGTTGCTTCGGCTGAATTGGTTTGGGCTGTTGCTACCTATCGCCGGCATTATCACAATCGCCAACTACCAAACTGAATATTTGAGTGCTAGTGATTCTGCCATCGGCGCGGTTTGGGCGGTGGCTGGTCTAAGCGCCATTGGCCTTAGTATTTTATTTCATCGCCAGCGCCGCAGCGGAAGTTGTTGTAGCACTGGTTCGCGCCGCGATAAAACCAGCGACAACGATTTTGTAGTCGATGTTAATTTCGGCTCGGCTGTCAAATATATCGAGTCTGATAATTTCCGTCAGGCTCGTTTGGACTGCAACTTCGGATCAATTCAAGCTTATTTCGATAACGCAAAAATCAAAGGTGACAAAGCCACTATCGAAATCAACAGTTCGTTCTCTGGTATCGAACTCTACGTTCCTAGCAATTGGCGTATTGTCAACAATATCCGCCGCAACTTGTCTGGGGTCGATGAGAAAAACCAACGCCGGCGTTTCGATTCCAAAGACGAAAAAACCGTCGAGATAGTCGGCGGCCTAAACCTGTCTGGGGTTGAGATTATTTATGTTTAAGATGGTATCGATTTTAGCTGACAATTCGGGCGGTGTCGCGGGCGATCATTAGTTCTTCGTTGGTAGCGAGGGTGTAGATTTGGTATTTGGAAGTTTTAGCGGAGATTAAGCCTTCGCGGCCGTCGCGGACGATGGTAGAGCGGTTAGTTTTTTGGTCGAGTTTGAAACCAAAGATTTCTAGGCGCTGGACGATATCTTGGCGGGTTTCGAAACCATTTTCGCCGATACCGGCGGTGAAAATTAGGGCGTCTAGACGCGGCAACATTGTCATAAAGCCGCCGATATATTTGGCGCACTTGCGTACGAAAATGTCATAGGCGAGAGCGGCTTGGGCGTTGCCGGCTTGAGCGGCCAGTAGAATATCGCGCATGTCGTCGGAAACTTTAGCGGTGGCTTTATGCCCTGACTGGCGGTTAAGAATGGACAGAACTTCGTCGGCAGTCAAACCCTCGCGCTGCATAATAAAAGGAATTACACTGGGGTCGATATTGCCAGAGCGTGTTCCCATCGGCAACCCAGCCAGCGGCGTGAAACCCATGGTGTTAGCAATCGACTGACCGTTTTTAATGGCCGAAATTGACGCGCCAGAGCCGATATGGGCAACAATTAGGTTGACTTTGTCTGGCTTTTTGCCGAGAATTTCGGCGGTTTTTTGAGTAATAAATTTGTACGAAGTGCCGTGAAAACCATAGCGTCGAACGCCGTGTTTTTTATACCAATCTTCCGGCACTGCGTAGCGATAAGCCTCTGGCGGCATGGTGGCGTGAAAAGCGGTGTCGAAGACCGCGACTTGGGGAAGTTTGGGGTTGATTTTTTGGACAGCTTCGATCCCGAGAACATTGGCTGGGTTGTGTAGCGGCGCCAGCGGGATAAGCGACTTGATTTTGGCGAGGACTGAGTCGGTTATAGGGGTTGAGTCGGCGAACAATTCGCCGCCGTGCGCTACACGATGTCCGACGGCGTAGATTGTCGGTGTTAGGTCGCGGCTGTCCATAAACTTGAATAAGTTTTTTAAGGCTGCGGTGTGGGTGGCGGATTTTAGGTTTTGTTTGATGTTCTCGCCGGCGTATTTGAATTCGACCCAAGCGTCTGGTAAACCAAGTTTGTCGGCTTTGCCTTTGAGAATTGTTTTTTCACTAGTAGCGTCGATCAGCTGGAACTTTAAGCTGGCACTGCCGCTGTTGATAACTAAAATATTGCTCAAATTTCCTCCTCTTTACCGACATTGTAGCATATGCTAGAATGTTACAAAAGGAGGTTCAATGGCAAAGAATAATAAGCAAGTTTACGACTCACGGCTGGCAAAGTCGGTTTTTAATATTAAACATCAACGGACTTTTTGTATGGTTAAACCAGACGGTGTGATGCGCGGTTTGGTTGGCGAGATTTTGCGGCGGATTGAGAAATCAGGACTGCGGATTGTGGCGATGAAAATGTTGGTGCCGAATCAGGAGATTATTAAAAAACATTACCCCGCCAGCGACGAAGCTTGGGTAAAGCGCCTCGGCGACAAAGGTATTTCGGCGCTGGAGGGTCTAAATCTCGATGTAGTGGAAACTTACGGCACCGACGACCGACGCGAACTGGGCGATATGGTGGTAAAAAGTTTAATTGAATATATGCAATCCGGACCGTGTGTAGCGATGGTGGTCGAGGGTGTACAGGCGATTGATATGGTGCGAAAGTTGGCTGGCAGTACCATTCCCAGCCAGGCGGAAATGGGGACAATTCGCGGCGATTTTAGTGTTGATACGCCAGCAGTGGCTAATGTTGAAAAGCGGGCGATTCATAATATTTTCCACGCCAGCGAAAACGCCGCCGAAGCCGAAAACGAAATAAAATTATGGTTCGCCGGCGAAAAAATCCACGATTATTCCCTCGCCGGCGACGAAGTGATGTACAACAAACATTACTAATTTATGCTACAATTAGTCAATGAATAAAGTTCCATTAGCGGAGGTTATGCGACCAAAAAGTCTGAACGAAGTGGTCGGTCAGGACAAGGTTTTGCCGATGTTGAAACAAATTGTGGCCAGCGGCGAGCCGGTTAGTTTGATTTTTTGGGGGCCGCCGGGGACTGGCAAGACAACTTTGGCGCGGATTATCGCCGCCGGAATGAAAGCCGATTTTATCGAGCTGTCGGCGGTTACTAGCGGCAAGAAAGATATCGAGCGGATTGTTGAACACGCTCGCCAAAATTGGAATTTGAATATAAAAACTATTTTGTTTGTTGACGAAATTCATCGTTTTAATAAAGCTCAACAGGACGCTTTCCTGCCGCATGTTGAATCTGGGCTGATAGCTCTACTCGGCGCTACCACTGAAAATCCATCTTTTGAAGTGATTAGCCCGCTGATTTCGCGCTCGCGGGTGGTGGTGTTGGAGCCGCTCGACAAACAATCGTTGATTGTGATTATTAAAACCGCTTTAAAAAAACTCAAAGCCAGCCGGAAAATCACGCCGGAAGTTATTGATTATTTAGCGGAAATTTCGGCTGGCGATGCGCGGGTAGCGCTGGGGACTTTGGAAGTAGCGCTGAATTTGGGCGTGAAAATTACCAGAAACACCATCGAGCAAGCCGCCGGTAAAAAGCTGCCGGCTTACGACAAAAAAGGCGACGCCCACTACGACAACATCAGCGCCTTTATTAAGTCGATGCGCGCTGGCGACGACCAAGCTGCCCTGTTTTACATGGCACGAATGCTGGAAGCTGGCGAAGATCCGAAGTTTGTGGCACGACGAATGATTATTTTTGCCAGCGAAGACATCGGACTGGCTGGCAACGGCGCGCTGGGGCTGGCTCTTGGCGCTTTCCAAGCTATTGAACGTATCGGTATGCCGGAAAGCGGGCTGATTTTGGCGCATGTTGTAACGGCGCTGGCTCGCTCCAAAAAGTCGCGTGAGACCACCGACAATTGGTACGCCTCGCAAAAGTTAGCCCGCGCTTTCCCAAATTCCCCAGTGCCGATTCACGTCCGCAACGCCCCGACCAAACTTATGAAACAACTCGGTTTTGGCAAAGGCCAAAAATGGGAAGCCGGTTTCAAACACGAAAAGCCGTACCTGCCGGAAGATGTTTCAAACTATCTAAACCAAACATAAAAGAAGAGCCCCGAGAAAAGATAGTCTCTTCTCGGGGCTTAGGAAAGGAATCTAGCCTTCAAGACTCTTTAAGAACTCGTCCTGCTGCTCCGGAGTTAGCTCATTGAACCACTCCTTAAATTCCTCTCCACTGGCGACATTTGGGTCCTCGGCGATCTCATCAAGCTTTTGCTCGACTTCGGTCTGCGAGACCGCCTCTTCTAACTCGGACAACTCTTGAGTAAACTCTAAGTTGTCAAACGAGAAGACGGACCAAGTGCTTTCGTCAGTTTTCACGACGCGCACTTTTACTTTGTCGCCCTCTTTAGTGATTGAAATTTCTGCTAGCGATGTGTCCGCTAGCAGAATTTTATCCGCCGCAGAATCGACAACAAACTTATAAAAAGTGTTGCCGCCATCTGCATAGCTGCCGATCCTTAGTACAACACCCTCGACATCTACCAAGCCCACCGTCGGCGTGCTTAAAGCGCCGCCTTTGTACGAACGCAGTCGTGTCAAGTAGTCGGTTTTGGCTCCGTTGATGGTCGAACCGATTCCGACAATTTGGTGCTGCTCGATATTAACCAGCCCAAACGCCTTATTGACGTTCGAGTCCGGATCGCGCAACCCGAAAAAGTAAGTCGGCTGCCCCTCGATCATAACCGGAATCGGAAATTCCGCTACATAACCTGACGGTCGGACTCGGTCATCGCCCATCGCTGAGGTCATCGCCGCTTCTTCTGTCGCACCAGTACGGTGGTAATACACCGTTTCTTTGGTACGGTAGTCGGTCAGAACAAAACCGACAGTCGAAGCGTCAGTGCCGCCAGCGGCAGTTAAACCGCTGAACAAATAGCAGTCGCCGTCTTTGAAGACCATGGTATTTCCAGCGGTCAATTCGGTTAAATTGCTCTTACCGAACCACGTGTTCCAAAAACCGCCGCTGTAGTGTCCCCACCAATTTATTTGGTCCTCGATATAAGACGTTGGCTGGATTCGGTCCACCCAGTCTGGGATTTCCTCAAGACCGTACTTGCCAATCTCGCCAGTCTGGGCATCAACGATTAGCGCCCCTCTGACATCCGGCGCAGCGAGACCGATGGTTTTTTCGATATATGAGCCAACCCAATATGGGCGCAACTCCTCGTCAACCTCGAATTTCCATTCGGCAATCGCCAATGTCGGATATGCGTCTCGGGTATGTCGAGCCAACTTGTCGCCCCACGCCGCTCTCGGCTGGTAGCGCAATTTAATCGGCTGGCCATCCAGCTCGTCAATCAACCGCACATCTGAGTCGTTAGTCATGCTGACCATAACATAACCCGGCGTGCCGGACGGATCAGAGTTGTACTCAAAAAACCCGTCCCACAAAATTGGCGAAACATAAAATAATTCGCCGTTGACCTCTTGCCGGACATACTCGCCCATGTGGGTCGAGCTGCCGATCGAACCAAGCTCGCCCAGTTTCTTGTCGCCAAGCACCTGAGCCTGTTCCTCGCTGACCCACGGCAGCTGCTCCGGATCAAAGACCGGTAAATCCGATTCTTTGAATTCCGTCACTTGGCTAATGGATATTCGCTGAGCATAGGCGCTGGCATGGAGCATTGGACTGGAAATGAAAAATCCAATCACAATATACCCGACCAAAAACACAGCCAGAGGTATAAAGCCTTTGCCATATTCAGCGAAGAATCCTGTGTCCCAATCATCGCTGTCTTTTTGAAAGGCTGCGAGCAACAAGCCAACAACTATCGCCAGAGTAGACCCGTAGCACCAAATTGATGCATTGGAATCAAGCGTCACTGGCAGACATGTGAGCCAGTAAAAGAACAACCAGCCTAAAAACAAGAAAAAGACTGCTATTCCAAGCAATACCTTATTGACACGCATAGTTCCTTCTCTGTTGTCGTGCGGAGACCTTCTCTTTTTGAAAAAATTAAAAAAACTCATATTCTTCTCCTTTCAAAACAATAATAGGTTCGCCGCAGACCGGTGACGAACAGCTCAGCGCTAAATAATTAGCTCCATGCTGTTCGCCACCACCAAACAATCACTAAAGTTTTTAAAAAACTAAGATTAGCAAAACTAAACCAAAGCCGGCCCCGCTTCGCTAACCTCCTTCTAGCAGATACCTAAATATCTGCCACCTTATTGTAGTACACTAAAGCGACAATGTCAATACCAACCCGAATATGGCTAGTACTGCGACTGCCGCAATTATTATCGCTGCCACACGGCCGTTCTCGCCGGCGGGCTTTTTTTGAAAATCTTTGACATAGGCACTTTCGCTGACCATGTCTGGAGTTTTTTGCAGATTTGCCGCCAACTTATCGGCTTCGTCGCTGCCGGCGCGAGCTAGTTTTTCTTTCAATTCCGCCGCTAGCCGTTCTTGGAGCTGGCTGCGTCCGCTTTTGTCGTTGACAATAATTCCCATGTAAAAAAGTTTACCACAAAATTAAAATGTGATATAGTGTTTATATATAATAAAGGAGGTATAAATGGCCACAAAAAAGGCTACTACAAAGGCGGCGCCTAAGAAGAAAGCGCCCGCCAAAAAAACCGCTCCAAAAAAAGCGGTAGCGGCGAAAGTCGCGGAAAAAAATGTCGAGGTTGAGTCGAAATTGCCACGACCTGGCGCTTTGATCGCTGAGTTTTTGGGCGCTTTTGTCTTAACCGGAGCTTTCTTTGCCCTGTTTGCCAGCGGCACGGACGGCATTATCGGCATTTCGTTGGTGTTGATTGTGTTGGTAATTGTGTTTGGCGCTATCAGCCACGCTCATTTTAATCCGGCGATTTCGATTGCGCTGTGGGCGAACCGAAAAATCGGTGGTGTGAAAACTTTGCTGTATATTGTGGCTCAAGTTTTTGGCGCAATGTTGGCGTTTTTGGTTTTCAAGGCTATCTTCGCCGCCAGTAATGGTGTCGATATTTTCTCGGGCAGCGAGGCTTTGATTATCGACAACTTAATCAACAAGCAAGGTATTACCCAAGAAATGATCGATGAAGCTGGCGGATTGGCGCAATTTGCGCAAGCCAATGGTTTTAGCGATTTGGCGCAGTTGGCGGAGCGAATCGGCATCCAAACATTTGTCGATAACAACATTTCCGGCAAAGGTTTGACTGTGTTCTTCTCCGAGCTAATCGGCGCAATCATCTTTGGCTTGGGGGTCGGTGTAGCGTACTTTAAGCGCAGTAAACCGGTTGTTAAGGCTCTGGCGTTAGGCTTCGGATTGTTCGCTGGTCTAGTAGTCGGCGGCTCGGCGGTAATTTTGAATCCGGCGGTGGCTGGCGCGTTAGGTTCGTTCTCGCACGGTTGGGGCGGCGATGTAGCCGATGTGATGTGGCCGATTGTGGCTTATGTTGTAGCGACTATCGCTGGCGTAATCATCGGCTCAACGGCTTATCGCTATATGCTGAAAGACAGCTGTTGCTGTGGCGACAGTTGCCCCTGCGACGGCAAAGATTGCGGCAAACAGTGCGATAGCAGCTGTTGTAAAAAATAGCTCCTAGCTGTTTCATCTAAATACCGCTCTGGTTTGGGGCGGTATTTAGGTTTTGTTTAAAAAAATGTTGCTCTTTCAATTTTTGTGTTATACTGATAATGCTAAACGTTGCTAGTGGATTTTTGAGTATTCCTAGAGAACCCTGCGACCATATCGCAACTCTCTGGGAAACCACTGGTTGAAACGTTTAGCGACAGATATGGTCGCTTTTTGATAGCCGCCAAGCAAAAGAAACTTATACAAGTTTCAAGTAAATAATAAGGGGGATAAAATGTATAAAATATTAAAGAAATTAACGCTCGCAATGATATTGACAGTCGGCATGCTGCTATCTTCCTCAGCGCCCACCTCCGTCCAAGCCGAAACCGCTAATTCTGATCTCTCCCTCTCCGTCAATCCCGTAATTGTGCTATCCATTACCAACTGCGACTCCTCCAACGCTACCAGTGTCAATATAGCCCTAGACCCAACCTCCACTGGAGTCTTCAAATCCACCTGCCAAAACCTAGTCATAGCCGCCAACACTCCAGGCTACAGCCTCCTAATCAAATCAAGCAGCACTGACCTACTCTACCAAAACCCTACCACCATCAGCCC
>JAITSF010000015.1 GCA_031287975.1 Candidatus Nomurabacteria bacterium | reverse complement strand
ACTTTTAATTTAACTTTTAATTGCGGATAAATATTTTCCATTAAACTCTTCAGCTTCGCCGCCACCACTTCGACATCCGAAGGGTCGCATTCCACCATTATCGAGTCGTGAATTTGCATAAATTGCCGAGCCTCGGGGATCTTGTTTTCGACTTTTATCATGGCCATTTTCATGATGTCGGCTTCTGTGCCTTGAATCGGCATATTGGCGGCTTGGCGGCGGGCTGCTTCGCGGACTATAAAATTCGGCGAGTTGATGTCCGGCGTTAAGCGCCGCCGGCCAAACAAAGTTTGGACGTAGCCGTTTTCTTGGGCATTTTCAATAGTCCGATTCATAAAATCTCGCAGCGGTTTTCTCATCTCAAAATAACGCTCGATAAATTTTTTAGCTTCCACAAAACTCATATCGGCTGCCTCGCTTAAACCTTTCGGGCTCATTCCATACAGCACGCCAAAATTTATCACTTTAGCGGCGCGGCGCTGTTTGTCGCTAACTTTTTCAATCGGCACACCAAAGGCTTCAGCGGCGGTTTTGCTGTGAATATCAAGCTTGTCGTCATTAAAATCCGCGATTAAGGTTTTATCATCAGCCATCGCCGCCGCCAGTCGCAGCTCAAACTGCGAATAGTCAGCGCTAACAATAACCTTGCCCGAACTCGCCACCAGCGCTCGCCGGATTTCTCGCCCGATCTCAGTCCGTACCGGAATATTTTGCAAATTCGGATCGCTCGAACTCAACCGGCCAGTCGCCGTAACGGTTTGCGAAAAAGTGGTGTGAATATAGTCGTTTTCGTCAGCATATTTCGGCAACGCCTCGACGTAAGTCGATTGTAATTTCGTTAGCTCGCGGTAACTTTCGATCAACCCGATAATCGGGTGGAATTTCGCCAACTTTGCCAATTCGCGAGCGCCGGTCGAAAAGCCGCGACTGGTTTTCTTAATACCAGCCGACGGCAATTTCAGGGTTTCAAACAAAACTTCCCCAACTTGCAATGGGCTAGAGATATTAAATTCCTTTCCGGCGGCTTGGTAAATCTGGCTTTCTAACTCCGAGATTTCGCCCGCCAGTTTCTGCTGAATTTCGCTCAGCACTTGTCTGTCCAGCCGCACACCGCGCTCCGACATTTTTTGCAAAATCGGCTCTAAAGTCAAATCCAGTTTTTTAATCTGCTCGGAATTTTCGTTATCGGTAATCCGCGTACTAGAGTCAATTTCGGTCTGCATATAATCCGGTAAACGCCGAATCAGCGAGCGAAATTCCAGCTTCTCCAGCTCGCGGCGCAGCAGTTTGGTGTCGAGTTTTCGCACGTCCATTTCGTCGAGATCAAGCTTTACTGGCGCGTCAAACTGAATCTGTCCCAACTGTTTAGAAATATAAACCAGCTCGCGACTGTCCGCCAATTTTTTAGCCCAAACCGGCTTGATTTTATCAAGATTGGCATAAATATTATCAATATCGCCAAATTCCTGTAGTAGCGTGGTGGCGGTTTTTTCGCCGATCCCTAAAGCCCCTGGAATATTATCCGACGCGTCACCCTTGAGGGCTTTCAAATCCAGAAACTGCTCCTTTTTAATATGGTATTTTTGCTCCAACGCCGCAATATCAAACTCCTCGATATCCGTAAAACCCTTTTTGAGAGCGTAGAGTTTGGTGTTGTCGTCCACAATCTGCAACATGTCGAGATCAGAAGTTATCATAATAGTGTCGATATCGCCGCGCTGATCGGCTTGGCGCGCTAGCACCCCGATAATATCATCAGCCTCGTAATTATCGCGCTCATACAACGGCCAATTCAGCGCCCTTAACAAATCATGCAAAATCGGAATCTGGGCATAAAACTCCGGCGGCGCCGGCTTGCGGTTGGCTTTATATTGCGGATAAATTTTCAGCCGGCTGTTAATATTAGTTTTCGGCTTGTCCCACGCCACCGCTACATAATCCGGCTGAAACTTCCGCAGTAGCTCCAGCGACATTGCCGCAAAGCCATAAACCCCGCCGGTCGGCACACCGTCCTTGGTGCTCAGCCCGCTCATTGCATAAAACCCGCGATAAAACACGCTTTTGCCATCAATAATTGCCAATAACTTTGCCATAATATAATTTTACAGGAAAACCAGTTTTTTGCGACCCCCGAGTTTAATAAAGTTTCATTTTAAATGTGATTGTGTTACAATAACACTATGAAAGATTCGCTATTTAATAAAGAATACATCGCTCCGACTTTGACTATCGACATGGTAATTTTCCAAATTACCAACAACCGGCTGAATGTCCTCTTAACCAAACGCGCCCAGAGACCGTTTAAAAGCACCTGGGCGCTGCCGGGCGGCTACAATGCTGCCGGACAGACTACGCTCGAGGCAGCCGACGCAATTATGCATCGTAAAGTCGGACTGGATATTCACTCACAACTAGTCCATATCGAACAACTTTATACTTTCGACACCGTAGCGCGCGATCCGCGTGGTCACGCTGTGGCGGTAGTTTACTCCGGCTATGGGCGCGAAATCGAGCTAGATTCGCCGAACCAAACAGCACAGTTTTTTGATGTCAGCGAATTACCCAAACTGGCGTTTGACCACGCCAAAATTATAGATTACGCCCTGCAACGCTTACGTAATCGGATTGGTTACACTAATCTTGCTCAAGCATTCTTGCCGAAACAATTTACCCTAACAAGCTTGCAAGATATTTACCAAGCAGTTTTAGACAAACCGCTCGACAAACGAAATTTTCGCAAACGCATCACATCACTCGATATGATACACGATACTGGTCGGACAACGGCTGGACGGGCTCATCGCCCAGCCAAACTTTACGCTTTTAACTCCACCAATATTGCGGTGGTCGACGCCGAACGATTCTAATTAGTAATTGTACTATTGACACTAACTAAAATCTGTGATAAGCTTTTATTAAAGAGTTAGTGTTGAATATACAATAATTAACTTTCGTACATTGACAACTAATACTAGATAGGAAGGTGATGACAGTGATCTATCTGAATTCCAAGCCCATCAAAAAGCTGCAATTCCCGAATCGTGAAAGCTTAATCCGTGATACTATTCCCTATCCAGAGAATAATATTGTGGAATTGAAATTTCGCGGCAACCAAGACCTAGTTCACTTGTTGTTTGTTAAAAAGCAACTTGACGAATTAGGTGTGCCGGCTAGCCTATTTGTTTGGTATATGCCCTATTCCCGAATGGATCGCAAAATCGACGGCGACATGTTTACACTCAAATACATTTGCGAGTTTGTTGCGGATCTGAACTTTGTGCGAATTGTGGTTGTCGAACCCCACTCGTCTGTGACTGTGCAACTACTGGAAAATTTCGGTCAAAATGTGTCGTGTGTTTACCCGACACTAGAATGGCTGCCGACGGTTATGGCTAAAATGAGCTTTAACCCAGACTACGACACAGTAGTCTTACCCGACAAAAATGCCGCCGATCGATACCAAAATCTCGATTGTAAAACTGTCATATTAGCGAAAATACGTAACCCCAAAACCGGTCGAATTCTCGACATGAAGTTAGTCGACGGCCAAGTTAATTTTGGTTCAAAGTGCCTGATTCTAGACGACATTTGTAGTAAGGGCGGAACTTTTCTACGAGCTGGACAAATCTTGCGCGATGCCGGCGCAGCCTCAGTGGCTTTACTGGTAACGCATCTTGAAGCGGCGGTTTTTCGGGGCAAGTTGCTAAACGAAATTTCGCCAATTGACAAGATTTTTGCCAGCCAGTCGCTTACCAATCGCAAACATCTGAAGATCGACTATCTGAAATTGGAGGTAAACCGCTATGTTTAAGAGGATGGTCCTAAACCCGATTCTCGACACCGACGGATATAAGTTTTTACACAAAAACCAATATCCCGATGGTCTGGAATGGGTCTACGAAACTTGGACGCCGCGCAAGAGCCGGATTGATGGCGTCAACCACGCAGTTCTGTTCGGATTGCAAAGCGCTTTGAGCGAATTAGCCGTGGACTTCCGAGACGGTT
>JAITSF010000011.1 GCA_031287975.1 Candidatus Nomurabacteria bacterium | reverse complement strand
AAGCCGTCGATTTTGCCGTCGAAAACGGCTTCGGGGTCGGATTCTTGGTACTTGGTGCGGACATCTTTGACAAGCTTGTAGGGGTGTAGGACATAGTTGCGGATTTGGCTACCCCAGCTGGCGGATTCGCCGGCGCGCAGGTCTTTGGTGGAGTCGACGTGTTGAATCATTTGTAGTTGGGCTAACTTGCCACGCAGGATTTCCATAGCTTTGGCTTTGTTTTGGAGCTGTGAGCGCTCGTTTTGGATCGCTACCACGATACCGGTCGGTAAATGCGTTACGCGCACAGCGCTGTCGGTGGTATTGACACTTTGACCACCGCGACCGCCGGAGCGGTAAACGTCGATTTTGAGGTCTTTTGGGTCGATTTCGACAGCGTCGGGTTGGCTGATACGGGGCAGAACCTCCACCAAAGCAAACGAAGTTTCGCGGCTTTCGGCGTTAAATGGGCTAAGCCGCACCAGCCGATGCACGCCGTTCTCGCTCTGCAATTTGCCATAAGCCAAGTCGCCGTCGATCTCGATAACGCTGGTTTTAATGCCGGCGGTTTCGCCAGTGCTGCGCTCGACAACTTTAGCCGACCGACCGACTTTTTCCGCCCAACGCAAATACATACGCTCCAACATAGCCGCAAAATCCATAGCGTCCGCCCCGCCCGCGCCGGCACTGATTCGCAAAATCGCGGCGTTTTTGTCGTATTTTCCGCTGTAGCGAGATTGCTTTTTGAACTCGCCAAGCTTGTTTTCTAAAGTCGAAGTTTGAGCGGAAATTTCGCTATGTAAACTAGTGTCGTTGAAACCGACCATTTCCTTAAGTTCTTGCAGCTGCGCCGCCAAATCGTCCCAAGCCCGAAGAGTGTTTTTAAGTTCTGTAGCGGTTCTAGAAAATTCCTGAGCCTGTTCAGGGTTATCCCAAACACCAGCCTTCGACAACTCAACCTCAACCGCCGCCAATTCCCGCCGGCTGTCGTCAATCCTCAATTTCTCCCCAACCGCCGCCAACTCCGCCGACAACTCATCAAGTTTTTTGCTTAGTGTTTCCATATCCCCATTTTATCACATCTTCGATTTCATCAAGTTGGGCTCGGCTTTATCTTGCCAAGAACTATTTCAATAACCGTTTCGGCAAGTTTAGCTATCTGACCGTCTTCAGAAACTAGTCTGTAGTCTATGTCGCCATCAAAAACACCACTTTCTACGGCAGCCAACTCTTCAATTGCTTTATTTATCCGGCAACCAGATGGGTCTCGGTTATCACGATTTAATCTGACCTTTAATCCCTCTACTGATGGCGGCATTAAATATAACATCAAGGCACGTTTCCCAAATTCGTGGCTGATAATATCTCTTTTATCGACCGGCCAGTCTAGAATTGGATATCGGTTTTCTCTTAAAGCTCCCCATATCGGTGCAATTGGCGTGCCGTACCTTACCCCGTATATCTCGTTTACAGTCAGAAGCTCTCCAGCAGCCTGCATTTCGTCCATCGTCTGATCAGAAATATGAACTTTGTCTGACTCGTCTTCACGCAGGGTTCTGGTAACATACGGAGAAATATAAGTGAATTCTCGGCTTCTGTAAACAACTTCGCTAATTACAGAACTTTTTCCGACGCCAGACGGTCCGCCTAATAGCACAAATTTACTTTCTGGCTTCATTGATTTCTTTCTTTAGGGCGACCACCGATTCCTTAACAGTCGTTCGCCACGTATTTAACTTGTCGCCGTACAGAATACCTCGAGATGAGTTGATAAACACACCGATATTTTCATTATTTAACAAGTCTTTCAAATTTTGTAAATTGCCGCCTTGCGCACCGATTCCAGCCAACAATATTGGCATATTGTTCGGGATTTTTTGGCGTAACGATTTGGCGTCAAATTCTGCATTAGCTGACAAAACCGGAATGATATTCTCATTCCGATTGTATTTGCTTGTCAATAAATCCAAAACGTATTCCCATAGCATTTGTCCGTTCGATAGTATTTGGTCTTGAATTATCGACCCCGATGCGTTGCTGGTTTTTACCAACACGACAATCGTTTTACTTTTATATTTAATAAGTTCTTCAATCGCATCGGCGCCCATATAAATATTTGCCACAACACCATCAGCGCCGAGAATGTCGAAAATGTTTTTGGCGTAGGCGTGCATTGTGTTATCGATATCGCCGATTTTACAGTCAAGCAACACCGGAATATTAGGGAAGTTGCTATGAACGTAATGAATTATTTCTTTTAGCACTGTATGCCCGCCATCATAAACGTCAAAGAAAGCTTTTTGAATTTTGTAAGCGCAAACAAATGGATTTGTGATTTTTATAACTTCTTTCAAAAATAACGAGATTTTGGCTTCATCTAGCAGGTTTTTCTTTTGAATTTCGTCAGGAAATTTGTCCAGATCTGGGTCAAGCCCACAGCATACTAACGTATTCTTGGCAATCATTTGTTGGAATAATTTTTCATTCATAATTTATGACCTAAATGCTTTTTCTTCGACAGTAAATGGACGCGGGTATATTTATTAGCACGAATTTTGACTGGAATATTTTTGCTTAGTGCGTAGCCGTTGTCGATAAATACGTTATTTTTACTGGGATTGTTAGTCGCTAGGTTTATCTTGACCGTTTTTTTGATACCGAAAAATTTCAAGATACAAACAACGCCGAGGTATGTTCGCTTGTCAATCATTCCATCGGGCGTTAGAACAGACGCTGCTTCGATTGTGTCGAGCTGCAAGGCTTTTTGCGCCCATAGTGTTGCTAGTTTGAATGGCAATCCCATACCTCTGCCATCTTGTTTTGGAATATGAACAATAATACCTTCGCCACTTCGCGCTATGAAGCGCATGGTCTTAGCTAGCTGTTCGCCACACTCACAAGTTAGGTCGTGGAATACTTGACCGGTTTCACAGCCAGAATCTATCCTCAACGGCAAAGTTTTATTTCGCAAAACCGGCTGAAAAGATTTTGGGTCGATAGTCGCCTTTACTAAAACAGAATATTTTTCCCATTGGTCGTTTATAAGAAAGTCGTATTGCCAAAAGTTGCCAAACTTTGTTTGTATCGGACCGACGCCTTTTCTGGTAACCGCCAAAGAAAAAACGGCGCCGTCTTCCAAAACAGTAACCTGTTTGGTTAGCGGCGCCATTGATTTGTTGACGGTACGGAGCGTTTTTCCCACTACACGCGCGTCAATCTTTACTCTTTTCGCGATTTCTGCGGACGTTGGCGGAAAGATCCCTCGAATCATTCCGATCCGCCTCTGTCTTCAAGGAAAAACCCTCGGCTTTTTTCGCGCACAATCGAGCCGTGTACCAAACGGAACGCCAAACGGTTCTCGCGTTCGTAAACCATCGGTATACCGATTAAAGCTTGGCAACTTTCGCAAACCAAGTTCGGCATGGATTTTTTGTCTCGAACGGTCGAAATTTTGTCCAAGAGGCTTTTTGGTTCAACGATTCTGTCCAAGTACAGCCGAAAAAGCCGTCCTTGACCGTCTTTTTGGTACAGAGCCACGATTTCGCGGCATTTTGCGCAACGGATTAGGTAAAATTGTGCTGAACCGCCGCGTGCGCTTAGGTATTTGTCCCGACGAAAAGAGTGTTTGGGTTGCTTGATTTTACTCATAACAACCTCCTTTCTGGTTTGTAAAAGAACGACTATGAAACTGACGACTCACGCCTGCTGATATTGTACGACACTTCTGGATAATTACCATAGTATTAACATCCTTCCTGTTCTGGACGCTAAAAAAGCGACCACATACTGTGTTCGCTAAAACGTGCAAATGCAATTCAGTGACTGCCTTGCGTATGTGATCGCAATTTATCACTGAATTCGCTGACGCAAACTGCATCCACACGTTTTAGCAACTGAATTATATCACAAATAAGCAGCGTTTGCAATAGTTCGCGAGTTTAGAGAACTTGCTTAGAAGTATGCTCGGCGATACCGGCGGCTACAACGTTAACGTCGTCGGTTATGGTGTAGAGTTCGAGGTCGCCGGGGGTTAGAAAGCCGCGCGCGTCGGTGTAGTCGCGGAAGTATTCGTGTAGCGGGCGGAAGTAGTCGACACCGACTAGGTAAATCGGCGCTGGCAGCATTTTATGTTCTTGTTGGAGAACCAGGACTTCGGTAAATTCGTCCAAGGTGCCGTAGCCGCCGGGGAAAAACACAAAGGCGCGAGCGGCGTTTATCAACATAGCTTTGCGGGCAAAAAAGTATTCAAAAGTAACTTCTTCGGTAACGTACGGATTGGGCGGCTCATCCATGCCAGGCAAGGTGATTTTCAGCCCCACCGAATGTCCGCCGATTTCGTACGCGCCGCGATTGACAGCTTCCATAATACCCGGACCGCCGCCAGAAATCACAGTGTGGCCGGATTTCGCCAGCAGCCGACCGAGCAGCCGCGCTTGGTCGTATTGTTGGTCGCCCTCGCTGCCGAAACGCGAGCCAAAAATTGTTACGCCTTTTTTGATGATCTCGAGGATTTTCAGACCACGATTTAGGTCTTTGGCGTAGCGCATCGACTGGAAATAATCCGAGCCGCTCAGCCCGAATTCATAGGCGGTGTCATCCCAAGTTTTTAATTGAACCGGTTTAGGCTCGGGCCTTTTCAGAGTGCGAAAACGCTCATCGCGGGATTTTTGTTCATTAAGCGCGCGCAGACGAGCCAGCGGATCATGTTTGTCGGCATCGGCGGCGATTTCCTCCAAGCTGCGGCTAGCGCCAGCCGGCGACGCGGTGGTAAACGGGTTTTTTCTTTGTCCCTGGTATTCCCGCCGGCTGTGATATTGTTTTTGGTCCATTATTTCCTCAAAAGTTGTTCGAGATATTCTTTGGCGCTGTGTTCAACGCCGATTTTATCTGCCATATTAGTTATGTTTATAACTTCATTTATATTATCAGTAATATAGAAAATTTTGCAAATTTCCGGATCGACAGTTTTATATTTGACGACCATTTGGTCGATTAAAAACCGGCTGAAATATTTCCAATAATTCCGACCGAACAGCACCACCGGCGCTGGCGCGATTTTTTTAGTTTGGATCAGCGTCAAAATTTCGGTGATTTCGTCTAAAGTGCCGATTCCACCCGGGAAAAACACATAACTTTTGGCAGCGAAAGCCAACATGACTTTGCGAGCGAAAAAATAGCGAAAACTGACAAAATCTGTTACGTATTTGTTAACTTGTTGCTCGTCCGGCAGGTAAATTCTCAACCCCAAAGTCCGGCCGCCGGCTTGGAAAGCACCTTTGTTGGCGGCCTCCATAATACCCGGTCCGCCGCCGGTTACCACAATTTGTCCGGCTTTCGCCAGAGCCTGACCCAGCTGATAGGCCGCTTTGTAATACTTGCTGCTGGCTTTGGTCCGCGCCGAGCCGAATATCGAAACGCAGTGTCCATAATCCTCGACTTTGTCAAGTCCAGCCACTAAATCTTTCATAAAACGCATCGCCAACGCGGCGTTTTTAGGCGAAAGATGTCCGATGTCTATCGACACCACCCGACCGGAATTTTTCTGCTGCATTAAACTTTTCCTTAAATTAACATAACCATTTTATCACATTTTTGTGGTATGTTTTGGGATTTTTGGTTATAATTGGAGTATGAGTTTTGTTGACACAGCGAAAGTGAATGTGACGGCTGGCAGGGGCGGCGACGGTGCGGTGTCTTTTCGGCGCGAGAAGTTTGTCGAAAAGGGCGGGCCGGACGGCGGCGACGGCGGCAAGGGCGGCGATGTGATTTTTATAGCCGACCGGAATTTGAATACTTTGGTGGATTTTCGGTTTAAGCCGAATTTGCGGGCTGAGTCGGGCGGTTCGGGCGCTAAGCGCGACCGGCATGGTCGAAACGGCGCCGATTTGATTGTCAAGGTCCCCATTGGCACAACAGTATACAAATCGCCAACTGTCTCTTCAAACATGTCTCAACCATTTCGCACCAATGGAGCTGACCGAGCGACAGGGTCCCCACCCGAGTCCGGCTTGCCGGACCCGGGTATGGGGATGTCGCCCGGCTCAGATCGCTTGGGG
>JAITSF010000022.1 GCA_031287975.1 Candidatus Nomurabacteria bacterium | reverse complement strand
GAGTTGGGGTCGAGTTCGGATTGCCAATGTTGGGGCGGGATTAGGCCGGCGACTTTAACGAGGTCGGCGCGTTTGGCGGCGCGGACGATGATTTGCCAGCGCCATAAGTCGCGTTGGCGTTCGTAGAAGGCTGGTGTCGGACCGAGAATGTGGATTTTGGCTAATTGCGAATCATTTGCAATTAGCAGGGCTAGTTTGCGGGCGGAATTGATGGCGGATTTTTCGGTTTTGTAGGAATTGGTTAATTTGAGCAGGTGTGCAAACGGCGGGAAGTGGTTTTTTTGGCGGTTTTTGATTTCGAAGTCGTAAAAAGCTTTGTAATTTTGGGTTGAGCCGCAGACCACGGCGGGGTGTTTGGGCTGATAGGTTTGGATAATAACTTGGCTGGCGGCTTTGTTGCGACCGACTCGACCAGCGGCTTGGGCGATGAGTTGGAACGTCCGCTCAGACGACGAGAAATCCGGCAGCATTAACCCAGCGTCGGCTTGCGGGATACCGACCAGCGTTAGATTCGGCAAGTCCAAACCTTTAGCGATAGTTTGCGTACCGATAATAATGTTTATCTTGCCAGATTTTAGTTCGTCATACATATCATGGACGCCTTCGCCGCTAGGGTTGTCGCCGTCAAAACGCCGGACAGTGGCGTCTGGAAAAAGTTTGCGGATTTCCGACTCTATCATTTTAGTGCCGAGTCCTTTGTGGATAATATTAGCTTCGCGGCAAACCGGACACGAAGTCGGCGGCGGCTCGTGGTGTCCGCAGATGTGGCATTTGAGTTGGTGTTTGTCAACATGAAGTGTCAGCGGCACAAAGCAGCGCGGACAGAAAGCTGTCCAGCCGCAATTTTCGCAGAGTGTAACTGGCGCGCTGCCGCGACGGTTGTGGAAGATTAGGATTTGTTTGTTGTTTACCAGAGTTTTTTCCATAGCTTCGAGCAACGGTTTGGAAAAAATCGGGTTTTTCGAGCCAGCGCTGGACCGGGTCATGTCGATGACGGTGGTTTTGGGTTTGACGGCGTCGGGGCGAGCTAGTTGGTTCATTTTAATAATCGGACGACCGAGTTTTTGGGCGGTAAAATAGTCGGCAATGAGCGGTGTGGCAGAACCTAACACCAGCCGCGCGCCGGATTTTTCGGCCAACACGCTAGCGGCGCGCAGGGCGCTGTAGCGGGGGGCTTTTTCTTGTTTGTAACTGGGCTCGTGGCATTCATCGATGGCGATAAAGCCGAGATTGTTAACCGGCATAAATAAGGCCGAGCGCGGACCGATGACGACAACTGGTTGATCGGCATTTAAAGCTTCTAGCCAAATTAGGTGGCGTTCGGCTTCGGTTTGTTTGGAGTGGGTAACGATTACGTGGCTGAAATCTTTCTTAAATTCGGCGACTAGTTGGGCGGTTAGAGAGATTTCCGGAACAAGGATTATCGAGGATTTGCCACGCGCGGCAGCTTGCATGGCCAAAGCTTTGTAGACTTCGGTTTTGCCACTGCCAGTGATACCGTGTAGCAGGGCAGTGCCGGATTTCATTTTTAGGATTTGGCTGATGGCGGTTTGTTGATCGAACGTTAACTCTTTGCTGCAAGGACGGTCCTTGCAGCAAAGGCCTTTTTGCTTATTTGCTGCAAGGACGGTCCTTGCAGCACTTGTAGCAGGCGACTGGGTGCGACGGCTTTTGTTTAGTCCAGCTGGTAGTATGGTCTGCCAAACTGTGCTGGGGTGGGTTAGGTAATATTGGCTAAGCCATTGCTGTAGAGCCAGTAAGGCTGGCGGTAATGGTCGGTCAGTTAGAACGCGCAGGATTTCTTTACATTCAAACTGTGGTTTCGGCACGGTTCTTAGCACCACGCCGACAAATTTTCGCTGGCCAACCGGAATTTCCACCACCGCGCCAGCCGGTAATGTCGCGGCCGACGCGTAAGTTAAAACCAAAAAATCCTTGCCAACCACCCCGTACGGACTAACTTCTAGATAATTCATATCACTATTTTACACCGAAGTCGGCTAAAGTTCAGAAAAAAAGTGTTGTATTTTTTAAAAAGGCGGTGTATAATATTTACAACATTACGAATAACGGGAGAAGTAAGGGGAAGAAATGCTGGATGTGTTTATAACAAGCCGAGTGCGACGGAAAATAATTGTGGTTTATGCCAAATACCCTGATTTCAAGACGCACGTGCGGGGGCTGGCAAAACTAATAAAGGAAGACCCAGGCAATATTCAACGCGAGCTAAAACGGCTGGAAAAATCTGGTTTCCTGTCGATTGAAAGAAAAGGCAACGCCAAAATTTATTCGACCAACAAAACTTTCCCGATTTTCAAAGAATTGCAAAATATCGTGATTAAATCTCAACAGGCCTCGAAGGGCAAGAAGCAAGACAACATTAACTTTTAAAGAGGTAAACGCTTGTGGATATTGACTTTTTTTAAAAAGTATGCTACACTGTCAGTATAATCTAAAAAAGGAAAAACATGACACAAAAAGAAACGACTTGGGAACTACCGAAGCATCTCGAAAACCAGACACTGCTGAGCAAAGTGGCGGGTATTTTTATCGACAAACTTGTTAAAACTGAGATTGTTGGAAAGGAAAATATCCCCGAGGACAAGCCGTTTTTGGTGGTATCGAACCACTTTGGCGGTGGCGATGTTGTGAGTATTATGAATGTGTTTTCGAAAAATAATATACATATGACAGCAGGGAAACATTCTAATATGGATATGGCGTGGGGTGGAATTGCTAAACGGTTGGGGATGTTGGAAGTCGATGAATCGCTGGCTAAACAGACACCGGAACAGATAGCTAAGAATCGGTTGGAGGGCGATAAATTACACACGCGGGCGGTTGATAATACTGTGAATCAAAGTCAGTGGGTGCGGGCTAAGAATAATATTGGTTATGTCCGGAACGCCGTTGAGTTGTTGGTTCGGGGTGATGCGGTTAGTATTTTTCCAGAGGGCGTGCATACGGAGTTGTCTGAGGATGGTCCGAAAAGCGGCGCTGTCAAGCAAAAGCCGCATTTGCGAGAGGCTTATCGCGGTATGGAATTATTAGCGAAACATTACGAAAGGCGGACAGGTCAGAAATTGGATATTTTGCCGGTGGCTTATACTGAGGATGATGGTCGGTCGAAGATTGTTGTCGGCGAGGCTGTTACGGTCGGCGATAATGATACTGGTATGAACTTGTCGGATTTTGTTATGACGAAAATCGCGGAGTTACTGCCAGAGGAAAATCGCGGTTTTTATGCGGATAAAGTTGGTATTGACAATCGAGAGCAAGTGTGATACAATAAGAAAGTGGTAATTAGGCTTTTGGTCTGATTACTGGTACGTTTCGTTTTTGTTTTTCGACCTTCGACTTAAGGAGAAAAAGATGATAGAAATTGTTTGGTGTATCGCCTTTGCGGCGGTGGCGGCATCCGCGTTTGAGCTGTTCACAGAGAATTTTTTTGTTGACGGATGTTATAATTCGGTCTTCACTGCCAAATACGCGATTATCATCGCTATAGTCGCAGCGATATTTTCGGCTGTGGGTGCTGGGCAGCGGTACTTGCTGGTATCCACTGTCTGCTTAATCGGTTTTTGCCTAATTGCCTACTGTGTAGGTAAGTGGCGTGCTAAAAAAGCCGTGCAAGTACGACGACACGAAGAGAAAAACGAAGACGGCAGCCCCAATTAGGGGCTGCTTTCTTTTAGTGATATGATAGAAATATGAAGAACGGGGTTATTGAGAAGATTTTGAAAAAGCGCGGCGTGGTTGATACGCAGGCTTTTTTGAATCCGGATTATAATGCGACGAAGCACGACCCGTTTTTGTTGAGCGATATGGACAAGGCGGTAAGGCGGATTATCCAGGCGGTTGAACAAAATGACAAAGTGGTAATTTACGGCGATTATGATGTCGATGGCATTGCGGCGACGGCGATATTGGCGGACGCTTTGCCTAAGTTTGGGCTGGATATTTCGACTTATACGCCGGATCGTTTTACAGAGGGTTATGGGCTAAATATGGAGGCTGTCGAAAAGTTAGCGAGCGGCGGCGCGAATTTAGTGGTAACGGTTGATTGCGGCAGTTTGAGTGTTGATGAGGTGGCGGAAGCTAACCGGTTAGGGGTGGACGTGATTGTAACCGATCATCACGTCGTCGGCGAAAAGCTGCCAGAGGCGGTGGCGGTTATCAATCCGCATCGTAAATATGATAAGTATCCGTTCGCGGACTTGGCGGGCTGTGGGGTGGCGTTTAAGTTAGTACAGGCTTTGCAGACAAAGTTGGACGGTCTGCCGAGCGGGCAGGAAAAGTGGCTTTTGGATTTGGTGGCATTAGGGACGGTTTGTGATATTGTGCCGCTAGTGAATGAGAATCGTAATAATGTTTATTGGGGGTTGGAGGTGCTGAAAAAAACTCGGCGGGCGGGGCTGCGGGCGTTGATGGCGGTGGCGAAAATGCGACCGAGTGAGGTTAGTGCGCGGCAGTTGGGGTTTGTGTTAGGTCCGAGATTGAACGCTGCTGGACGGTTGGAAACCGCTAAACAGGCGCTAGAGCTTTTGACGACGGCTAATAATACGCGAGCTTTGGAGTTGGCGCGTCGGTTGGATGAGCTGAACCTGGAGCGGCGCGCCGAACAAGACAGAATCTTCGGCGAAGTGGTTTTGAAGTTGGAAGCCGATCCGGATTTGGCGAGAGGTATTGTTGTGGTTGACGGCGAGGGTTGGAACGAGGGTGTGATTGGGATTGTGGCGAGTAAAGTGATGGAAAAATATCGGCGACCGGCGATTGTGGTGTCGAAAAACGCTGCTGAGGCGAAAGCCAGTGGGAGGTCTTTCGGAGATTTTGCGTTAGCGGCGGCGATTGCGGCGACACGCCAGTATTTGACGAAAGGTGGCGGACATGCGGCGGCTGGCGGGGCGAGTTTGGCTACGAAAAATATCGGAAAATGGCGGCAGGCTTTGCAGGAATTTTACGGGTCGCTGGGTTTGAAAAATCAGGAAAAGTTTTTATTGCCAAGTGAAGATGTTGAAGCGGCGACGGTGAGTGAGTTAAGTTTGGAGTTGGTCGAGGAGTTGGCGAAATTAGAGCCGTTTGGTATGGGTAATGAGCGACCGGTGTTTCGTTTGAGCGGCATGTCGGCTAAATATGTTGATAGGATCGGCAAAGACAAAAATCATCTGAAGTTGACGATTGACGACGGCGCGAAGCAGTTGAAACTGCTGGCTTTCGACCCGCCGGAAAATTGGTTTGTGGAGCTCGGCGACAGGGTCGATGTTTGGGCGAATTTAGAGGTTAACGAATGGAATGGCGCGCAGTCTGTCGAGGGGCGGATTGCGTGGTTGGAACAAAAGTCTTGAAAAAGCGGGCAGTTTCTGATAGTATGGTCTGATATGAGTATACAAGTAACCAGAAAAGACGAAAAAGAGGCGAATGAGAATATTATTCGTCGGTTTAATCGGCGGGTTTTGCAGTCGGGTGTGATTGCGAAAGCCAAATCAGTCGAGCGGTTTTCGAAACCGATTAGCAAAATTGAGCGACGCAAGAAAGCTATTATCAACCGGAATCGGCAAAACAAGAAGATTTTAGCTATTAAAATGGGTTTGACGAAATAGTTTTGCGGGAGGGAGAAGATGAGTGTTAAGGAAGATATTGCGGCGAAACTGAAATCCGCTATGTTGGCGCGCGACGAGTTTTTGACGGGTGTGCTGCGTGATTTGAAATCGGCGATTTTGAACGAAGAAATCAAGCAAATCAAGCGCGACGAAGGGCTAAGCGATGAGGAAATTGAGAAAGTTATCGCTCGGCAAGTTAAGCAGCGTGATGATTCGATTGAAATTTACACCGCCGCTGGAGACAAGGCTCGTGCTGAGAAAGAGCTGGCGGAGCGCGAGGTTTTGGCGAAGTTTTTGCCGGAGCCGCTGAGCGAGGACGAGTTGCGGCAGATTGCTGAGCGGGTAATTTCGACCGGTGGGTTTTCTATTAAGGATATGGGGCGAGCTATCGGCGATATCAAAAAGGAAGTCGGTACTCGCGGCGACGGCGCGCTGATTGCTAAAATTGTTAAAGAATTGTTAAATTAAATTTAATACTGAATAAAAAAGTGGTACAATCGTTAGTATGATTTTATTTTTTGGGCCGACTGGTTCTGGCAAAAGCATGCAAGGGCAGCTGATGGCAGCGCGCCATGGTTGGCGTTGGATTTCGACAGGGCAGTTGTTGCGCGATATCTCTGATCCGGAAACTATGGCGATTTTGAGCGAGGGTAAATTAGTGTCTGATGATTACATTAACCGGTTGGTTTTTCGGCATATCGACAAAGCTTTGAATCTCGACGGATTGGATCATATAATTTTGGACGGTTATCCTCGGCGCATTGAACAGGCTGAAGAATTGCTAAAATACGGCGCTAAAGTGTCGGCTTTGGTGGTTCTTCGGGTTGATAGCGATGAGATTTATAATCGTTTGCATTTACGTGGTCGAATGGAAGACAGTCCGGAAATTATTAAAAAACGAATTGAACAATATAATTTTGAAACTGAACCGATTATAGATTTTCTAAAAAAGAATGGTGTGATTGTGAAAGTGGTTGATGGTATTGGCACGGTCGGCGAAGTGCATGACAGGATTGATGTGGCTTTAAGCGAAGCGAAATTGGAACGAGAGGAATAATGCAGCCGCCGAAAACTGACTATCAAATTGAAGCGATGCGTCGCGGCGGGAAAATCATGGCGCAAATTTTTGCGGATTTGAAAGAGCAAATTAAACCGGGTGTCAGCGAGCTGTTTTTAGATAAGTGGGTTGAGCATCAGATTAAAAAACACGGCGCGATTGTAACTTATAAAACGCCCGAAATTAATTTTCCGGGCGCGATTTGCATTTCGACAAATGATGAAGTGGTTCATGGTGTGCCGACTAAGGCTTTTTTGGAGCTGGGCGATGTGGTTAGTTTTGATTTGGTAATAACTTATAAAGGTATGAATGTTGATTCGGCTTTTACTGTGGTGGTGGGCGAGGACAAGCCGACCGGCGCTAAAAAACATTTGTTAAGTGCGACCGAACGAGCGCTTCAGGCTGGAATTGCGCAAGCTAAAGGGACTTTTCATGTTGGCGATATTGGCGCGGCGGTTGAGGAAGTTTTAGACAAGGCTAAGTGTGGGATTGTGCGGGATTTGGCTGGGCATGGAATCGGCGAGGCGGTTCATATGGATCCGGATATTCCAAATTATGGGACACGCGGGCGCGGGTCAATGGTACAGGTGGGCGACACGATTTGTATCGAGCCAATGGTAACTTTGGGCGGCGACGCGGTGGTGCAGGACAGCGACGGCTGGACTTTTCGGACTAGGGACGGCAGTTTGGCGGCGCATATGGAACATACGATTTTAGTAACAGAAGACGGTTGCGAGATTTTGACGACACTATAAAGTTTGTGCTAATATAATAATATGCAAGGCGAAAATCACTACGGCGTTGGAATTGATATCGGCACAAATTCGGTGCGGGTGGCGATTGGAATGGCTGAGGGCAAGAACAGGCCAATTATTGTTGGGTTTAGCGAGGTTAAAAATTCCGGTATGCGCAAAGGCACGATTATTAGTATCGATCAAACTGCGGCTGCCTTGGACAAGGCGCTGTCGGGGGCGGAAAAAATGGCGAGCTATCACATCGTCAGCGCTACTGTTAGTATAAACGGCGCACATATTGTCGGTCAGACTTCACACGGCGCGATTGCTGTAACAGGTCGGGAGGTTATGCCGGAGGACGTGCGGCGAGTGGAACAGGATGCTTCGTTGATCCAACTGGGCGACAACCGCGAAATTTTGGATATTACGACCCGCGGATTTATTCTGGGCGGGCAAACTAATATTAAAGATCCGATTGGTATGTCGGGGTTGCGTTTGGAAGTTGACTCATACATTATTTCGGGGCTGACGCCGCACATTAACAATTTAGAAAAGGTTTTTGACTTGGTGGAGCTACCGAAAACTACAATTTTGCCGAGCGGTTTGGCGGCGGCGCAAACTACGCTTTCGCGCAATCAAAAAGAAAATGGTGTTGTTTGTGTTGATATCGGCGGCACGACGACTAATATTATAATTTACGACGAAGGTGAACTGTACCACACAGCGATTTTGCCGGTGGGTGGGAATAATGTTACTAATGATTTGGCGATTGGGCTGCGGACCGATCTCGAAATTGCCGAAAAAGTCAAAGTCGATTACGCGGTGGCGGCTGCCAGTCAGCGCCGCAAATCCGGACGGATAAAAATTATGGCAGACGGTCGTGATCATTATTTTGAAACGGCTTTGGTTGATCAAATCGTTGAAGCGCGTATGGAAGAGATTTTTGAGTTGGTGAATTTAGAGTTGCGGCGAGTTGATCGCTATGCTAAATTGCCGGGCGGAGTAGTGTTGACGGGCGGTGGCGCAGAGTTGACCGGAATCGCCGAGTGCGCTAAGGAAGTTATGAAGCTAAACGCCAAAGTTAGCGAAATGCATAAATTTGGTGGACTAGGCGACAAGGTTAGCGGACCGGCTTGGTCGACAGCGCTGGGTTTAATGATTGTCGATATTAAAGACGACATTGCTGTTATGAAACCGAAAAAAGCCAAAAAATGGTTTTTCAAAAAGTCCGGTAAATAATATGCTATAATAAATCAGCACACATCGGGGTGTGGCGCAGCCAGGCTAGCGCGCCGCGTTTGGGACGCGGAGGTCGGAGGTTCGAGTCCTCTCACCCCGACCATTTTGTTTTTGTTTAATATCTTTAGATATGATATAATTACACTATGTTTGAGAGCATGAAAGACGGCTACCGCCAGAACTTGGCGAAGTTGCACAATAAATACAGCCAAGATCCGGTTCGCCAGCACAAGCACCGAGCGATTACTTTTGCGACATTGGCGGCGTTACTGTTGGTTTTTGTGGCTGCCAGCAGTGCTTACGCTATATCGTACGGCGAGAAAGCTGCGCCAGCGTCGTTTTTGGTGGGAGTAGAAGTTAGCGGCAAAACTCCCAGCGAAATAAAGAAAATCGCCGAGAAAGAATTTGAGAAAATCAAGCTGACTTTAACAAGTTCGGACGTCATAGTCCGCGCGACTTTGCCGGAACTGGGCGTTAATTTAGACGCCGACGCTACGGCTCAAAAGGTGTTGGATACCGGCAACGAAAGAAATATTTTCGCCAAGTTTAATCCATTTATAAAAAAGGAAAATGATTTAATAGTTCAAATAGATAAAAAAGTTGTTCAAGAGTACTTAAACGGGCAATTTTACGCCATATCTACCCCTATAAGCGAGCCGATTGTGGCTTATAAAAATAACCTAAAAGCTTTTGAAATTGTATCTGGTAAGGACGGTAAAATTATCAGTTTGGAAAGTGTTATGCCGACAATCAACGACGTTCTCAGCCACCCGCGCGAGGTTATCCAAAATGTAAATTTGAGCGAAGCCAGCCCAACAGTCAGCGATGAAAACGCTATCGAAGCGCGTGATTACGCAAACGAGCGGCTGAAGTTGCGACTTAATATGATACATGACGGCAAAGTTTTGTACTTTATTGATCCGTGGGATATTGCGGCGTTTTTTGAGTTTACGCCGAATACGGAAACCGGAAAGTTTGATGTGAATTTCAGCGACGACAAAATTAAAACTTTCTTGGATCAAAAATTGACGCCGTCGGTGTCTGGTTCGCCGGTAGCAGAAAAGCTTTTGGTAAACAAAGACGGCGAAACTTTGATGGTAATAACCGCCGGCAAGAACGGTATGGCGCCGAGCGATATCAATTGGTTGGTCGGCGAGATAAAGCAAGCTTTGGTCGACGGAGCAACTTTGAACGCTGACATGAAACTGGTCGAAACGCCGTTTGAAACCGAAAAAATCGTTACCGAAGACAATCGGTGGATTGAATATAATGTATCGACTTTCACACTGACGCTGTGGAACGGCGCTAGTCAGCTATGGAGCACCAGTAACACCGCCAATGGCAAGCCGTCAACGCCGACAATCGTTGGGTCGTTTCGAGTTTTCTTGAAGTTTCCGATTCAGACGATGACTGGCGGAACGGCTGGAGTGGAAGTCGGCGATAATGCCTATTACAGCATTCCGGGTGTCAAATGGGTAACGTATTGGGGGCCAGGCGGCTATGCTTTCCATACCGCGTCGTGGTTGGGCGGAAATGTGCGTTCGCGAATCAGCCACGGCTGTGTCAATATGTTTGAAGCGGACGCCAAAAAAGTTTACGACTTTGCCGAAGTCGGCACGAGGGTTGTGGTACACTATTAGTTATTTTTTTGAGCCGACTTTTTTGTGTTCACGAATAATTTTTCGCGCTTCGCTTTGAGTTATCTTAGTTTTGGGGTCCCAAAATACACCTTTGGCTTGCATGATTTCCAAAATTTCGGTTCGTTGAGTTTTGGTTGCGGACAACCCATCGTTGGCGAAGTTGTCGCCATCTGTGTCGCCGTAACGGCGATGGATCAAGCGAGTAACTACCGAGATAGCCAGAAAGAGCAAACCAATTAGCGCTAATATCGAACCGGCCGCTGCATAATCGCTGCTTGGTCGATCCATATTAGATAAAGTCGAACCGAAAGCCTCAAAAATACCAAAACAAATCATAATAACACCAGCGATCAACCAGCCTTTTCCAGGGGATCTTTTTTTGGCACTCATAACAATAGTATATCACAAATTTTTGTGTTACGATAGGTCTATCGGGGTGTGGCGCAGTTGGTAGCGCGCACGGCTGGGGGCCGTGAGGTCGCAAGTTCAAATCTTGTTACCCCGACCATCAGGTTCTTACGTAAACTGACTGGAAAGAAGAAAGGAGATATGTATGGACAATGATGGTAGTCGAGGCAATACGAGGTATTGACTTTTCGGACAAAGTATGCTACAATTGAGAGGTGGGACGTTGGGCTATTAGTAGTTCCCATGCCCCTTAACAATTCAGGTGGCTAGAGTATAAAAAATTTTCATATACTCGAGCCTGGGACTTCCTTCCCTCAATGCCGCTGCGGCGGAAGACGTGT
>JAITSF010000008.1 GCA_031287975.1 Candidatus Nomurabacteria bacterium | reverse complement strand
ACTTGCGCAAAAACCGCTGAGTTCTCATTCCTAGTGACGCCACTCGCGAAACCCGCCATAAAATACTTTTGCCCCATGAGCCACAAGCCCACCAAATTGTTGCCATCAGCCGCTAGCGTCAACTCGCCGATCGGCGACTGGTAAGTGGTTTGATACATTTTTCTCCTCTCGTAAATCGTTACCTATGATGCGAGCGCGGTTCTACTAACATTATAGCAGACGAAACGAGCGGCATGTTTAAAGAAACTTAAAATAAGTTTACTGAGCAAAAATAATAAAACTCCGACGATTTTTGCAGTTTTACTATTGACATTTACGGAGGAATTCCCGAGCAGCGGGAAATTGACAGGCTGACTCAGGGCATATTTGCGCCAATCCAATTTCGGCGCAGCGGAGGCCACTTTAACAGGAGCTTTACTCTTGATGCAAGAGGGCGACCAACACCGGCTAAGGCCGATTGGAGCTTGACGAGTTTAGTTTAGCACCGGTCAACAGCGGCTTAATAGTTCCCGAGCAAGACCACTTCATTACCAAGCCCGCGCAAATCGGCGATAACCTGCGCGGTTTCGGCCGCGTTCGCTTCGAAATCGAGGTAGAATTTGTAGCGCCATTTTTGGCCGATGATAGGGCGGGATTGCAGTTTGGTAAGGTTGATTTGGTGGCGATCGAAAACTCCGAGGGCTTGGTAGAGAGCGCCGGCGCGGTGGCTGGTGGTGAGAATGATACTGGATTTGGGGGTGCTGTTAGGCTGGTTGATAGTTGGCAGTTTTTTTATAGCGCTAGGCGGCGCGATAGCGATAAAACGAGTGAAGTTAACCGGGTTATCTTCGATTTTGGCGGCTAGGATTTTCGTCGTGGGGTAGAGTTCGGCGGCGGCACGGCCGGCGATAGCGACGGCGTCGGGGCGGCCAAGTTCGGCGATATGACGCACTGCGGCGGCGGTGTCTTCGAACTCGATTCGCTCGGCTTTCGGGAAATGTTGCTCTAGATAATTTTCACATTGCGCCAACGCCACGTGGTGCGAATAGATTTCGCGGATATCATCGGACGGGCGGCGGTCGACTAGGCCGATTAGATTCTGGTGAATCGATAATTCGATTTCGGCAAAAATCTGATGTCGATGTTTCTCCAGCAAATCGTAAACTTCGTTGATACTGCCGTAGAGCGAGTTTTCCACTGCCGTCAAGCCGATAACTTCCTGCTCGACACTAGCGAAAACTTCGCGAAAAGTCGCGCAAGCCGACACCGCGACATCAGCGCCGAATAGCCGACTGGCGGCTTCGTGGTGAAACGAGCCGAGTTCGCCCTGGATAGCAACTTTGATGGACATGGCGATAATTATACACTGCCGCGCGACGTCCGGCAACAATTATTATCGCAATGACTGTCATTGCAAACATGGACTGAATCGAAAAAAATGCTCTCTGCTTTTCACTAACTCACCCCCACAAACTCCAGCCAACAGAGAGAAAATACCCCCTAGCGTTTTCACTAACTGCCGACTCTACATAATCTACAAAAACCGTGCTAGAATATATTTATGAACAACCAAGCATTTATTGATGGGCAAAACTTGCGTTTTTCGACCACCAAAGCCGACAAAGCGTGGAACGTTGACTTGAAGCGCTTTCGGGCTTATCTTGACCGTAAATACAATGTAACGCGGGCGTATTATTTTATGGGCTATCAAATGCAACAACACGCCGAACTTTACCGTAAAATCCAAGAAGCCGGCTATATCTTGATTTTTCGCCAGCACAACGAAAAGATGAATACTATCAAAAAAGGCAATGTTGATACCGATATTGTTTTTGCGATTATGCGGAAAATCGCCGAGCGCGAAAAGTTTAATAAAGTCATTTTGGTCAGCGGCGATGGCGATTATTATAAAATGGTGCAATATCTAATAGAGAAAAACAAGTTTGCGCGATTGCTGGCGCCGAACGAAAAGCGGATGTCGTCGCTCTATAAAACGCTTGAGCCAAAGTATTACGCTTTTCTCAGCCGCCCAGAAGTCAAAGACAAAATCGCTCTGAAAAAGCGCGGCAAAGAAAAAACAGGTTCTGCTTAGGTAGTTAGCCGTTCGCATTGCCTGTGTCGGGATGTCATTAGTATAGCAAACCGCCGGCGCGGTGTCAAGGTTTTCTTTGGCGAAACTTGTATAAGTTTCTACCGCAACTTGCCGACTTTGCTTGACTTTATAAAGTGACTTGTGCTACAGTTAGGCAGCGATGAAGAGGCCGCGCGGGACCAGAGTCCAGCGAAATGGAGCACTTCACCCGCCAAGACGAGACCTGGGCAGGTCTTGTTTTGTTTATACGGCCTGTCAAGGTTTTCTTTGGCGAAACTTGTATAAGTTTTGATTGGTTCTTGTTCCCCTGCTACTATGACTCGTAAGACAGTCTTGTGGACAACAATGACAGTCATTGCGACGGTTGCAAGCGGTTGGCTAAGAGTGGTTAAAGAGAAACTCACTAAAAGCCGCTTTACTTTACGAAATGTGTGCTATAATCTCACCATGTCCAAAAAGCACAAAATCATCGGCTACGAAGGCCTAGACCTCAACAGCAATGAGGCTAGAACTGCCAAAGTGCTGTCCACCTACCTACGTGCCGACGTCAAAATCCTTAAGCCCATCAACCGTTTCAGGGTTAAAACTCCTGATTATGTTATAAATGGCGAGTTTTATGAACTAAATATCGTCGCGCCAGTCAAATGATGAAGCAAATTATCGTCGAAAAGAACCACGTCGAGCGAGTTCTATTAAACGCCAAGTATTTTGGGAAAAATGAATGTATGCATTTTCGCTCGTTATCTTGTGTTATAATAACCCCATGTTTCGAGAAATTTTAGCTTACTGTTCACTCGCCGTCGGTATGGTGTCGCCGATTCCATATGTGATTGGCACGATTAGGGGGGGGGTAAGGCCGCATCGTATCACTTGGCTGCTGTTCTTGCTGTTGAATATTAACTTTTTGATTTCGGCCATTGTAACGCATGGTAACTTGTGGTTCACGGTTGGCCAGCTGGCTGGGCCGCTGGTGATTTTTGCACTGTCGATTCGGTATGGTGTCGGCGGCAAATCGCCGTTTGATATTGCGGCGCTCAGTTTTGCGGCCGTGGCGTTTGGGCTGCTGATGATGATTGACGACAAGATTTTCGGTCTGATTTTGACGTTGCTTATTGACATGGCAGCCGGTGCGTTGACTGTTAAGAAAGTCATAAAAGACCGCGCTTCGGAGTCGAAATTGACATGGGGGCTGGGCGCGTTGTCAGGGCTTTTGGGATTGATTTCGCTAGTAAATTACAGCGTCGAAAACGTGTTGTTTCCACTGTGGATTTTGCTGTTTACGACATTTATGTTTTTTGCAGCCAAACCGCCCGCCCCAGGCTCCACCCCCACTCTCTGCTCCACTCCGCGCAAGCAGCCAAAATGAAAAATGGTTTTGTGCTCGACCTGAGAAATCATTTTATTACAAACTGACAGCAAAGCCGTGCTAATAACAGATGAGAATAGGCGAAAAATCTACTTACATACTCAACTATGTAGCTACGTTTTTCCGTTTATGCTATACTTGGCACATGAAGAACAAAACTCTCGAAGTCAACGGCTCGGAGATTGTTCTGTTTGCTAAGGAAAATGAAGACTATATATCGCTGACGGATATTGCTAAATATCGCGACAGGGATAATGCCAGCCAAGTGATCCAGAACTGGATTAGGAGTTATGCGACGATTGAGTTTTTGGGTATTTGGGAGAAATTAAATAATCCGAACTTTAAACCCCTCGATTTCGAGGGGTTTAAAAATGAAGCTGGGAGCAACGGCTTTGTGCTGACCCCGAAAAAGTGGGCGGAAGCAACCGGCGCAATCGGGATTTTTTCTAAAAGCGGGCGGTTTGGCGGCGGGACTTTTGCGCACAAATATATTGCCCTCAATTTCGCCAA
>JAITSF010000006.1 GCA_031287975.1 Candidatus Nomurabacteria bacterium | reverse complement strand
TACCGGCTCCGCTATCTCCTCCCCCACCCCCGTATAAGTCATCCTAGCCTTATACTCCCCTGCCTTAGTGTTTAAATCAGCTGTAGCAGCGTAATATACAGTTGTCTGATTGTCCTGTAAGGCGGCAGTTGGCGTAGTGTTGAGGCTGAGTTGTTTGATGACAGTGTCTGTGGTGGGGGTTTTAGCGTACTTATCGCTTGGTATTGGGGTGATGTCGGTTCTGGTGGTATAGGAGTTGTTAAAGTTGGTTAGCATGGTGCTGGGTATGCCTAGTATAGAGTGATTAGGATTAGTAGCGTTATTAGTAGCTGGGATAGCATAGCCCCAGGCGTTAACTGGTAGGGCGTTAGCAGTGGTATTAGTAGTGGAGGCTATGACGTAGCTGTTGTTGGTAGTGTTGACTAGGTTGGCAGAGTTGGATTTAAAGAGTAATTGGAAGCCGGTGGTGTTGGTGCTGATGGTAATTATATTAGGGCAGGAGGACATAGCACCAGTGGTTTTGGGGGTTAGGGAGAGGGAGAGGTCGTTGCCGGTGTAGGAGGAGGAGTCGCAGGGGGAGGTTATGGTAAGGGAGATTACTTGGGAGACGGAGAGGGAGAGGTTGGTGGTGGTTTGGGAGGTTTGGGCATAGGTTGGGGTTATTAAAAGCACGAGGCTGGCTAGGACCGAGAGAGAGAGAGAGGAGCCAGTCCCAGACCTCTCCCGCGGAGTAAAGTGGTGTGGGAAGTGCTTTGCTTAGTTTTTTGATTGCTCCACTCATGATGTTTATAGTTTAGCTTAAACGAAATAATAATGCAAATAACTAATCTCTACTTGATTATGCGTTTGATGTCGTCTAGCCAGTCGGCGTGGGCGGTGGCGTCTGTTAATTGCGCCAATAAATAGTTCTTCGGGTCGCCGGTGGTCAGCCAGTGGCCGCTGGTTTTTTCGACAATCACATCGCCCTCGCTGGCTAGTTTGGTGATACCATCGACTGTCCAGAGTTCGCCGTCCAGCCCGACTTCGTCGAGTTTGTTAAAAATTTCCGGTGTTAACAGGTAGCGGCCGTAGCTGGTTAGGTTGCTGGGCGGGTCAGATTGCGGTTTTTCGACGATGTGATCAAGTTTGTTGCCGTTTTTCAGGGCAATAATACCATATTTGCTGAGTTGGTCGTCTGGCATTTCTTGGGCCATGATGATGGCTTTGGCGGCGGGGTGCTGGCGGTAGGATTCTATCAAACTTTGAGCGTCGGACGCGCCCAGCACGATATCATCACTATAGAGCGCTAGGAAAGCTTCGTCTTTGTCGATGAACTGTCGGGCGCTGATAATCGGCGAGGCGTTGCCGTAAGGCAAGTTGGGATCTTGCTCGATAACTGTGATTTTCGGAAAGTCCAGCACTTCTTGGACAGATTTAAACCGCTCGATTTTGCCCTGTTTTTCCAGCAGAGTTTTGATATTTTGGCTTTGACTGTTGAAATAATCTTCGTAGATTTGCTTGCCCATAGTGTGCGGCGTAGCCACGATAATCAGCTGCGTGATACCAGCGGCGGCGCATTCTTCGACCACCAGCTGCATAATCGGCTTAGCGCCGATCGGAATCATGGCTTTTGGAATGGTTTTGGTAATCGGCAGGAAGCGGCTAGCAAAGCCGGCGTCGGTGATGATGGCTTTGGTTGGCGTTTTATACTTCATTTTCCTCCTTATTTTAGCCTATTTTACTACGAATCAGTTTTTGTGCCAAGGTCGGGTTGGCTTGGCCTTTGGATGCTTTCATAACTTGGCCGACTAGGTAGCCGATGGCTTTGTCGTTGCCGGATTTGATGTCGGCGACGGCTTTTTGGCTGGCCGGCGCGGCGAGGACTTCGGCGACGATTTTGGCGATTTCGCCGCTGTCGCTGACTTGGAGCAGGTTTTTATTCTCGGCGATTTGGGCGGGGTCGGTGTCGTGTTTTAGCATGGCCGCGAAGACTTCTTTGGCGGCGGTGGAGCTGAGCTGAGCGGCGGCGGTCATGTCGGACAGTTTGATGAGATTGGCGGCGGACGGCAAGTCAAACTTGGATAAGTTTTCGTCATCGACAGGGATAGCGCTAGCAAACCAGTTGGCGATTCGGCGGGCGATATCAGGGGTGGAAGTTTCTAAAACTTGGTGAAGTTTCTGGGCGGCGGCGGGGTTGGACAGCACAGCGCCGATGACTGAGCTATCGACTTCGAGGGCCGCAAATTCGGCGCGATATTGGGTCGGCAACAGCGGCAGGTCGGCCTGCATTTGTTTGATTTCAGGTTCGCTGAGGATTATCGGCGGGATGTCCGGATCTGGCATGTAGCGGTAATCTTGGGCGTTTTCTTTGGAGCGCTGAGAGGTGGTTTTGGCTTTGGCGTCGTCCCAGCCGCGGGTTTCTTGGACGATACTTTGGCCCTTTTCCAGCAACTCGATTTGGCGCTTGATTTCGTATTCGACAGCTCGCTCGACTGACTTGAAACTGTTGAGATTTTTGACTTCGCTGCGCGTGCCGAGCTGGTCGGTTTTCGACACCGAAACGTTGACATCAAAACGCATGTTGCCGTGATACAAGTCGCCGTGAGTTACGCCGGCGTAGGTCATCAACAACCAAAGTTCCTGCGCAAACAGCTTGGCCTGCGCCGCCGAGTGCATGTCCGGTTCGGACACGATTTCAATCAGCGGTGTGCCGGCGCGGTTGAGATCGACTTCGCTGTGATCGCCGTGATGTGTCAGTTTGCCGGCATCTTCCTCAAGATGGGCGTGGTTAATCCGGACAGTTGTACCGTCCGGCAGATCGACGTGGCCGCTGAGAATCGTTGGCTGGTACATCTGGCTGATTTGGTAGCCTTTGGGCAGATCGGGGTAAAAATAATGCTTGCGATCGAACCGGCTGACCCGCGCCACTTCGGCGTTCAAAGCCAACGCCGCCCGCGCGGCGAGGCGCACCGCTTCGCGGTTGAGATACGGCAACATGCCAGGCAGCGCGTAGTCGATGGCGCTAACCTTGCTGTTTGGCTCGGCCTCGCGGGCATCGTTGTCAACGGCACTAAATAGTTTGGTTTTGGTGGCGAGTTGGACGTGGCACTCAATGCCAATCGTCGGCAGGTAGCCTTGAATTAAATATTTGCTCACATCGCCCGTGATGTTACTGCCTTTTTCGCCTGCGCTGCCTAAGCTCATTTTGCTATTCCCCCACTGATAAGTTTACTTTTGCGCGCGCCTAGACTTTTCGCATTCTCACCGCTAATAACCTTGCCACCTTGTTGCTCGATGTCATGGCGAGCATTCCGCGCCACAGTAGCGCCTTTTTGAGCGGCGACAGCGCTTTCGTTTAGGCCTTGTGGTTGGCTGACTGACGAAATTTCGGTGGCGCTGGCCTCGGCTAGCATATTGATAACCAGTTCCAGATTAGTCATATTGTCGCGCAAACTTTCCTGCTTCAGATTTTTGAGTTTTTTATATTCGCGGCTGTTCATTCCGGCCCAAGTTTTATACATCAAATCAGTTAGAAAAGCATATTCTAGACCTTCGTTCACGCCGCTTTTGTCCCATTCATCGGTTAGGTCTTTGCGGACTTGGATTGATTGCAGGCGCAAGTTAATCCAATCTTCGTCGTAGCCCAAAGTCCGATATTCATGAATAGCGCGGTTGATAGTCAGCTCTGGGTCTTGAGCCTCGTCGATACGCTGCCGACCGACCCGCGCCAACCAAAGTTTGAACGGCTCGGCTTTTTTGCTGGGGATTGACTGGATAAGGCGGAGGATTTGTTCGGTATCGGCAACATCAGTGAGGCGGCGGCGGCCGTCTTCGGCTATCATTTTCAACTGGTAACAATTTGTTACCAGTTGGTGAGCGCCCTCTTTGGCGAGACGGCCTTTCAATACTTTCCAATATTTTCGCGCTGACTGGTAATCGCCATCTGTCAAAATCCGCACCACATCAACCACCGAAAACCACCACTTCTCATTCTCTTCGTCCCAAACGCTACGAACTTGGTGCTTTTGAAAAATTCGGACTTTGTCTTTCATATCGCCCCCAAATCTTTCAATGATTTTTTGTAAACATAGATAGCTTTTTTGGCGACGATGAGGTTGATGTGAACGTCGGTTTCGTGGGCGATGCGGTTGCGAAGTTTGTGGACTGTCCAGACTTGGTTGATGTCCGAGAAACGGCTGGAGCTGGCTTTTAGTCGGTCGCCCATTGTTTCGCCTGACACGCCTAGGTCTTTCAGGGCTCTGTCTAGCAATTTGTCGGCGTTCAAAATCGCCATTTGATAAGTCATTAAGTTCGAACTGCTCAATGAATTTTCCACTTTTAGCCAATCCGAGCGGTATTTTTCGATATTCAGCCCACTGCTGCGCCGGCGAGTCAAAATAATCGCAAACAGTATCATCGCTGCAAAAACTATGGCTACGACAAATAGTGTTATGGTTTGTGGGGTGTAAACGTTAGGCATTATTTTTTCTTCCTTTCGTAATTTGGCACTTGATTTCGGCCGGCGGATTTGGTATAATGTTCATAGGATAAGTAATTCCCTTGTCGCATGGATGCCGGACGGCGTTCAGCAAACGCGACGAGGGTTTTATCATTTTCGGCTATAATTTGGTAAAGTTCGTGGTTTTGATGTTCGCTCTTGGCATACGTCGCGTAAGCCACAAAGTCCACCAGCTGCAACCCGCTAATTCGATTGTGCATTTTTGTCAAAATCGTCGATTTGATGTTATTTTCTGATAAAATTTCTGTTAATTTGTTCTCGATTGTCGTATTGGTAGCTTTTTTAGTATAGCGACGACTTAGGAAAATTTGGCATTCTCCTTTGGTCTTAGTGGCTAGAATAGCCTCTGCGAGTAAACTGATATAAAATTCCAACTCGTTCATCAGCACCAACTCAGCATTTTTATATTTGTCAAAAACTACAGAAAAAGTTTTAGCGTTTGAGGCGGCGATTCGTTTCAAAACTCGCGTTCTAACGATTTTCTTTTCCCTGTGCGCGTGTAGCGGCGCGCCGTTGCGTCTGATGCGGTCTTGTTTTTTAATTGACGTCAACGCTTTTTTAACAATTCTGTCAGCCGTTTTTTCTTCGCCGAAAACCAATACTGAAACTACAAAAAACCGCGGTGTTATTTCCAAATTAAAACTCGTATCACCTGATTCGTCTATATAGAGATATTTCATTTTTCAATCTCCCGTGCGAAATTGAGCAGCCGCGCGTCGGATTTTTGCGGGCCGATGATTTGCAGGCCGATTGGCAGACCGTCAGCGCTAGCGCCGGCCGGAATTGAGATTGCTGGCAGGCCGGCCAGAGAAGCCGGCACGGTCATAATGTCGCTTAGATACATTTTTAGCGGGTCACTGGTTCGCTCGCCGATTTTGAAAGCCGGCGTCGGTGCGGTCGGGCCGATGAGAAAATCGTATTGCTCGAACAATTTATTAAACTCGCCGATCAGCAGCGTCCGCGCTTTCTGGGCCTGCAAATAATAGGCGTCAAAAAAGCCGCTGGACAGCACAAACGAACCAATCATAATCCGCCGCTTGTTCTCGTCAACAAAACCGGCGTCGCGGCTGCGGCCGTAAACTTCCGCCAAAGTTTTGGCGTCGGCGCGCTGGCCGTAGCGGATGCCGTCATAACGCGCCAAATTGCTGGAAATCTCGGCCGGCACTACGATGTAATAAATCGGCAAAGCGTACTTCACCATCGGCAAATCTACCTTACTAACTGCGTGTCCCGCCGCTGTTAATTTACTTACAAACTCATTCGTGCGGGCTTTGACATCAGCGTCCACACCTTCGCCCATGAATTCGCAAACGAGGCCGATTCTGAGAATTTTCGGCTTTTTCTCAGCAATAATACTTAAAAAACGAGTACGGATTCCATCAATTGGCTCAAAAGTCGAAATTCCAAAACCGATTTCCGCTAAGATTTTTTCTATTTCCTCAACACTCCAATGACTATAATATCGTTTTTCTTTCATATATTCGTCATCTGGCGAATCTTCACTGTTGTTCGCTCGCTGTTTGACCGAGAACACAAACCGCCCACCAGTACTCAACGCATTATAGATTTTCTGGATCACTCCGCGCACTTCCTCTTTAGTGAAATGAATCAGCACAGCGTTCGCTAAAATGTAGTCATATTGCCTATCAAAGTTGTCTGTTAATAAATTGAACTGTTTCGGTTCTAGACCTTCTTTTTTTAGCCTTTCGACAAAACTTTTTGCCGCATCAGAGGTTTGAATACTATAACCGAGTGATTGAATATATTTCGCATCACGACCAAAACCCGAGCCAATCTCAAAGAGTATTGCCGTTTTCGGCAAACTTTTTAGCGATTTTTGCAAAAACTTAGAGTGTTTTTCCATATTTATTTTGCCTTTTTCAGTGGTGTAAATAGTGGTAACTTGCTTTTCATAAACATCTGCGTACTTTTCGTATATTTCAACTGTTCTTTGGTTCTCTAGACTTTTTGTTGTATTCTTTACAACACTATCCAACTTGAAATAATCCGGCAAAACCGTGCTGTCGCGACCGTCTGGGCCGGCTAGGATTTCGCAGAGCAGTTCGACGTCTTCGACGCTGCGGGCGATTGGGCCGACCACGTCGGTTGACGACGCCATCGCCACCACGCCGTAGCGCGAAATCATGCCGTAGGTCGGTTTGTAGCCGACTACGCCGTTGAAACTGGCGGGCTGGCGAATCGAGCCGCCGGTGTCGCTGCCCAGCGCGAATGGCACGATATTTTTCGCCACCGCCACCGCCGAGCCGCCGGACGAACCGCCGGCCACGCGACTACCGTCAACCGCGTTTTTGGTCGGGCCATAAGCCGAGTTTTCGGTCGAGCCGCCGTGCGCGAAAGCGTCGAGGTTGGCTTTGCCGACGAGAATCGCGCCCTCGTTTTCCAGCAGTTCAATCGCCGTGGCTTGCAGCGGCGCCTTGAAATTGCCCAAAATCCGGCTGGCCGCCGTGGTTTTGCTCTCGTATGTCAAAAAATTATCCTTAGCCACAAACGGCACACCGGCTAGCCGCCCAACGTCCTCGCCAGCCCTGAGCCGCGCATCAATTTCGTCCGCTCGCTTCAACGCCGGCTCGCGAATAATTTCTAGCAAAGTGTGATTGTCGTCGGCTTCGGCGCGCTTAATCGCCGCCTTGACCTCCGCCCGCGCGGTGGTTTGGCCGGATTTAATCCGCTCGATAATTTTCAAAATCTCACTTTTCATGATTTGCCGCCTTTCCGCTTGACACTCGCCGGCCGGTTTGATATAATGGTCTTATCACCATGACCGGGTAGCCCTAAGGTTTCGACCGAACGCCGATCCCGGTTTTTTGGTTTAATAAGAAAACTATCTTGCATTCTTTCGGAAATGATGACTATACAATATGAAAAACGTTTCAGAAGTTTAGAAAATTTTCGGTTTGGCGTGAAAATCCTTAACAATTTGCCTTTTTCTTCCAAATACTCAGCTAGACAATGAAAATCACCGTCGCCACTGACAATAATCGCCTTGTCATAATTCGGAAATTCTATCATGGTATGCAACACCAGTTCAGCGTCAACATTTCCCTTAACCACAGTCTTGTCATTCTCGATAAAAGCAACTGTCGGTTTGAACACCAAAATAAAACCGGCCCTCTGTAAACTAGTATAAAGTTTCTGATTGCCCGGCACAATGCCGATGAACAGATAGGCCTCGACCACATTGTACTTATTCTTCAAATACAGACGAAAACGCCGCCAATCAATTTTGTAGCCTTGCGAACGCACGCCAAGATTAAGATTTTGGCTGTCGATAAAAGCGTAAACAGTGGGTTTCTTGGTCTTTTTCATAATACTTTCGGCACTTTCACTTGATTACCTTTGGCTTCCGGCGCTAGCGCCAACAATTTTTCGTGCGGTAGTTGCGGCGTAATTTCGTCATTGCGCCAGACGTTGGAGAGGCCGGTTACTTGATAAGTTGGCTCGACTCCGGAGGTGTCTAGGCTGCCCAATTCGCCGATGTATTCTACGATTTGCTCTAGGTCAGCCGTTAGGCCTTTTAAATCAGCCTCGGACAAGGTAATATTGGACAAACTTGCTAGATATTTAGCGGTTTTTTGATTAATCTTCATTAACTTAATTTTAACACAAAAATTCACAAAATTCATCAAAACTTGACCCATCAACATCAACACAAAAAACCACTTGCCCCAAATCCTGTATGAATGTATAATCATTAACATAACCGGCAATGAAACCGGAACAACTGAAGAATGAATTGGGTTATGAGCAAGGAGGCAACATCGTGAGGATAATAAGACAAGAACTCTTTAGATTAGTGCTGGCTTTATCAATCTTCAGTCTATTTGTCTTTCTCCTCCTGTTTGTCCTTAGTTTTCTGCTCTCGGGTGCTCCGCTCGCTAAAGCCGACAATCCCAGTGAAGTCGAAATCAAAGTCGGCATCACCCCATCAGTTTCCCTATCACTAACCAACTGTGCCGGTGCCCCAGATCCTGACAACTCCAGCCTAACTCTACCAGTTACGCCAATTCCTAGCGGCCGGTTCGCTTCAAACTGCCAAGTCTTGGGCGTAGCTACTAATACACCAGGCTATACTCTAACCGCTAAAGCCACTGGCGGAGACCCTAACCTAAACGCTGGTGCTACCACCAACGCCCTAATCTTCCAAGACACTTTGCCTAGTGGCGTGACCACGCCTTATACTATTACGGCTACTACCAACCCAATGTCCGCCCCAGCCGCCCTAGACGACCCTAGCGACAATAATACGTGGGGTTTTGCGGTTAGTGGTAATAATGTAGACTTGAGCAGCTCACCAGCAGCT
>JAITSF010000066.1 GCA_031287975.1 Candidatus Nomurabacteria bacterium | reverse complement strand
CGGATACGCTCGCGGGTAACGTCGAATTCCAGCCCGACTTCCTCCAGCGTGTGCGAGCGGCCGCCATTCAGCCCGAAACGCATTTCTAAAATCTTGCGTTCACGGTCGGACAGGCTCTTAACAACGGCGGCGATCTGCTCTTTTAACAGTTGCGTGGCGGCGGCGTCTTCGGGCCGGACAGCGCCTTCGTCTTCGATAAAGTTACCCAAGACCGACTCTTCCTCATCTGAATCGCGCCCGATGGTGGCATCCAGCGAAGCGATGTCTTGTTTGATTTTCATAACATATTTAGTGCGTTTGATTTTTTCGGCTTCGGAGTATTTTTTCTCGCCGCGAAACAGCTCAGCAGCCATTTCTTCGAGGGTTGGTTCGCGGTTGAGTTCTTGAGTCATTTTGCGTTGGATACGCAGTAGTTTGTTGATAGTTTCCACCATATGCACCGGAATCCGGATAGTGCGGGCTTGGTCGGCAATGGCTCGGGTGATGGCTTGGCGGATCCACCACGTGGCGTAAGTCGAAAACTTAAAACCTTTCTCGTGGTCAAACTTTTCGACCGCTCGCAACAGACCGGTATTGCCTTCCTGAATTAAGTCCAGAAAATCCAGCCCGCGGCCGGAATAGCGCTTGGCGATCGACACCACCAGCCGCATATTAGCCTCCGCCAACTTGTCTTTGGCTTTTTTGTTGCCTTTGGCGACTTGTTTGGCGAGTTTTAATTCTTCATCAGTCGTCAGCAGCGGGATCTTGCCGATTTCGCGCAAATACATCCGCACCGAATCGTCACCTACGTCGTCGAGGTAGCTTTCGTCGTCGCTGGTGTCGATAACTTCTTCGTCTTCGAGATCTTCGATGTCCGGATCAATATCGTCCGGCAGTAGGGTTTTTATGTCGTTGTCGTCGTTCATGATTCTCCTTTTTGCTTAACTTAATTATACCTCATCTTTGCGTTTGTTCCAAACTTGGTGTAGACCCTCGAAATCGTCATTACTGCCGGTTTTTTTGAGCAGTTTAATTGTGATGTTGAGGCCTTTAATAGCGCCGCTGAGGATCTCGATTTTTTTGTCGTCTTCGTTGTCAACATTGGCGAAATCGTCCATTAGCCGCCGCCGACGTTTTTCAGTTTCTAGGATTTCCAGCTCGCGCAAGTAGTTCATCAGCGTCAAGCGTTTGTCGCCCTCGATACGCTCGGCAATAATTTCCAATTCGTTGAGCTTGTCGCTGATGTCTTGAGTGATTTCGATAGAATTTTCATCGAGCAGGTGGTATTTGATTTCGGCCAGCGGTTTGGTCAGGTATTCGTCGGGCAGGTTGGCCAGCACCGAGCGCAAGTTTTTGTATTTTAGGCCGATGGCGAGGATTCGGTTGATTAAGACTTGGGCGTTGTGGCGTTGAATACTTTTTTGTTTTTCGGTTTTGGGAGTTTTGAGAATTTGTTTGGTTTCGTTGCCGCTCAGGCCAGCGATTTTGTTGCGCAGGCTGGCTAGGCTGGTGTCGGTTAGGCGCGCCAGAGCGCTGATGTAATGTTCGGCCTCGACTGGGTCTTTGAGTTTAGAGATAACACGACCGGCAGCGGTGGTTAGTTCCTTTTTGCCGTTGGCAGAATTCAAATCGACAGTGGCGGCGTAGTTGTCGATAATCCACTCCACCGCCGACTTCGGGTCTTTCAGAACTTTTCGCCACTGCTCGACATCTTTTTGAATCAGCTCGTCGGGGTCTTTGATGTCGTGTGGCAGTTCGATAACATAGAGGTTGATATTGAGGTCTTGAGCCAGAATCACGGCGCGTTCGGTGGCGGCGATACCGGCGCGGTCGTTGTCGAAACCGAGCGCGACTTTGTTGGTTAGGCGGGCCAGCGATTTTAAGTGATCAAGCGTCAGCGCCGTGCCGGCGCAGGCCACGACATTTTTAACACCGGCTTGGTGGGAAGAAATTACGTCGAGATTACCTTCGACTAACACCGCTAAATTGTTGGCGCGAATGGCATCTTTGGCGAGGTACAGGCCGAAAATTTGTCGGCCTTTGTGATACAGCAGCGTGGCTGGTGTGTTGATATATTTCGGCTCGCCTTTGGCGATAATCCGTCCGGTAAAGCCGACAATTTGGCCTTGTGAGTCGCACAGCGGAATCATCATACGACCATAAAACATGTCGCCGCCGCGCTGGCTGATTAAGCCGGCCGAGCGCAGCTCTTTGGTGTCGAAACCTTTGCTTTGCAGAAATTTAGCAGCGCCGCCAGATTCGGGCGCGTAGCCAATTCCCCACTCGGCCACCGTGTCTTTGGTTAGCCGGCGAGTTTTGAAAATATATTCTTGGGCCGGCTGGGATTTAACAAGGCTGGCTTGGAAATATTTTTTGGCGAGAATGTTGGCGTCGAGCAGGCGGTTTTTTTGGCTGGTGGAAATCCGCGGACTGCTGCCATATTTCTCTAGCTCGACATTGGCTTTGCGCGCCAACAGCTCCAAAGCTTCGCGAAAACCAATACCCTCGATTTCCATCACAAAACTAAAAACATCGCCGCCCTTGTTCGACGAAAAATCGTGCCAAATATTTTTGTCGGGTGTTACAAAAAAGCTGGGAGTTTTTTCATTAGTAAAAGGACTCAAGCCTCGCCACAGCCGACCGGCACGTTTCAAGCGCACATACTCGCCGACTACGTCCTCAATAGCCAGCCGATTCTTGATTTCCTCCTTTGCGTCCATAGTAACATTGTACCAGATGTGGCATTTTTATGCTGCTTGTGGTTTAATGGGTTTATGGATCCACAATACCAACCGCCAGTTTACGCCGACAATAGTTTGGAGTATTTGAACCAAATCGCGCCGCAGAAGACTTCGCCGATGGGGTTTTTGAATAAGAAAGTTTTGGCGATTGCAGCAGCGGTGGTTTTGGTGGTAATAATTATTGTGGCGATTTTAGCGAGTTCTAAACCAGCCGCTACGCCGTCTAGTCAGATTTTGGGATATCGCATAATTGGGCTGAACGAACTGGTAACTTTTGGACAGAACAGCACTATTAACGATTCTGGGCTGCGCAAGGCTTTGGCGGAAACGAAGATTATTGCTTTGTCTGAGCAATATCAGATTTCGACTTATTTAACTTTGCCGAAGACCGACAGTAAAACTCCAGTGCCGGCTGATGAATCGGTGGCGAGCGATTTGACGGCTTTGAACAAAGCCGTGTCGAGCGGTAATTTTAATAAGCATTACGCCGATGCTTTAATTAGTCAGATTGAGAAAATTAAAACTTCGCTGGGCGAAATCCGCAGCCAGTCAGAATCGCAAGTTACGATTTTGAAAGTTGACGAAGATTTAGCTCAATATAACGCGCTAATCGAGCGGTTAGCGGACTACTAGCTCATAACTATGACGGATTAAATCTTGAACTTCTTGGTCGCTCAACTGACCGGTTAAAATTATAGTGTTCCAATGCTTTTTGTTGAGATGCCAGCCGGCCGAAATGGTTTCGTATTTGTCGCGCAGCAGCTGGTTGAGCTGCGGGTCGCCTTTGAGGCTGATTCTTAATGGATCGCTGCCTTCGGTGATGAGGGCGAACATTTTGTCGTTAGTGGTTTTATAGACCGCTGTTTCTTCGCCGAAGGGGTAGTCCAGCCGCGCGTTTGGCATTGACAAGATGAACTCTTCGACTTGTTTATGAGCTTTCATAGCCGATTTTTTCCAGATAAAACTTAAACTCTTCGATTGAGCCTTCGATGTCTTCGAGCGCTCGGTGGGTTTCGGGCTTTTTGAACTCCACGCCCAGTTTGTCGGCGAAGACGATTTTCCAAGCGCTGATGTCGAGCATTCGGTAGTGAAGTTTGGCGTTGAGTAGCGGCATTTCCCGCTCGATAAACTTGCGGTCTTGATGAATTGAATTGCCCGCTAGGTAAATCGGCGTCTGTTTCGAGAAGTTTTTGGCGATGATTTTTACTAAGTCATTTTCTATTTGGTCGATTGGCTGGCCGCTCAAATTATTTTTCAGCAAAGTCTTCTTGAGCCGCTTATTTTTCGTCCAAAACTGCCCCGTCATTCGCCGCTTGGCGAGGTTTTCGTCAACCTTAGCGGTAGCGGTGTAGCGAAGAACCTCCTTCAAATCCCAGTCCGTGCCAATGGCGGCCAATTCCACAATTCTGTCTTCGGCGGGGTCTAGCCCAGTCATTTCGAGGTCAACCCACAATAAATTCGCTTTCATGCATCTATTTTGCCATAGTTTGCCTTGAAAATCTAGACTTTGTAACGCCCCAACTTATGCTTGACCCTTTCGACCATTCGAATTCACTTGTGATGATTCTCATTTTGCTCCATTAATTTTATCAATTTTCGCCCTTAGCTCACCAATAAACCGTTTATCAAACTCTCGTTTTTCGTCGTCGCTCATCTCGTCCCAAGTCTTGCCGCGATTATACGACTCGAAAGCCGCGCCAATCGGGTAGCCAGAATTATTATAAGGCTTTTGCAATTTCTCTCTGTTCAGAAAACCATTATTCACATTATAAACAACTTCGACATCGCCATGTGGCGAAACAATTGCCACACATTGCTTGAAATAACAGTCTAGGTCCTTCAGATTCTCGGTCTTTTTCTGCAAAAATTTCCAGAAAGTTGCATTATCGGTTTCGTTTGGCAGTTCGCCGCCCCAGCGCCTTAGCGCTACTCCTGGTTCGCCGCCAAGCTCTTTG
>JAITSF010000062.1 GCA_031287975.1 Candidatus Nomurabacteria bacterium | reverse complement strand
GCACAAAATGTACGCGCCGTCGCTGGGCGGGATTGTGATGCGACGGGATTTCGTGCCGAAGATCCAGACGGCTTTTATTGGTGGCGGTATGGTCGACGACGTGCCGAAAGTTGACGAGTACGTTTTGTCGGCGGACGCTCCGGAGCATATCTACACGAAGTTCGAGGCTGGGCTGCAGGCGTGGGGCGAGATTATTGCGTTGGGGCGGGCGATTGAGTGGTTGAAAAACGCTAAAAAATATTCACAAGTTGATGAGCTGTCGGCGAAGTTGATGAATGGATTGAAACAAATTCCCACTATACATGTTGTAAATTTTACAACAACCCCGACAATCGCTTGGTACTCTGATAAAATCGACGCGCACTTGTTGGCGCAAGCTTTGAGCGATGAAGGAATCATGGTACGTTCCGGCTATTTTTGCTGCCATTATTATCTCGACCAAGTTAAACATTATCCGCCGCTAATCCGCATGTCGGTGGCGCTGCATAACAGCGCGGCTGATATTGACAAAACTCTGGCGGTTTTAGAAAGGATTTTTAAGTAATGGTTTGCGTTGCGGCTTTTATTGTTCTGGCGCTGTGTGTGTTGTCGCTGCCGGCGGTGCGGATTTTTAATCGACCGGCGGCGGACTCGATTTGGAAGCTGTTTCGAAAGTCGGTTTACTGCTTTACACATCGAGTAACTTTTCGCAAATGTGATTCGACTTTTAAGGACGATATTAAAAATTCGCTGCTGCGTAAAGTTGTTGTGAAACATGCTAATTGGGTCAAACCGTTGTCAGCGGTGATTGAAACTTTGTCGGTGGTGGTAATTTTGTTGACAGTTTGGTCGCTGTTGGTGGCGTTTAAGTCGGGCGTGAATTTGCTGGCTTATGACACCTGCACACCGGATCAGCCGGAAGCTTGTGTGGTCGGCAATGCTGAAGCTTGTTCGGCGGTGGGCGCCAATGACGGCAAAAATATTTTGGAGTGGACGGGGAATTGGTTTGTGGAAATCGGCGATGCGTTGGCGGCGATTCCGCCCAAATTTGCCGACTGGCCAGCGGCGGATTTTCTGCCGGAAAACCCTAGTTTTTATAGTACTTACGACGCGGCTAAGCCAGTCGCTCTTGATATTTTCGACCCCAGTTGCAAGTGGTGTAAGGAAAGTTTCAAGAACCAGCTCGACAGCGGATTTTTGGAGCGTTACAATGTGGCGGTGATTCCGTATGCTTTGAAAGACGGCAATGATTTTCGGTTTAAAAATTCCGATTTGTTAGTACGGTACCTCGAAGCGGTAAAGTTGGTGGAGCTGGAAAGTTCCGATCGACCGGCGCAGTGGCGGATTATCGAGCGGATTTTTACCGAAAGCAACCAGCACGGTTTGTGGCAGAACGACTTTATAAATTATTACGATAACACACAGGCGCGGGCGGTTTTAAACGATTGGCTGGCGGAATTTGGCTATTCTAGCTCGGAAGTTGAGCGGTTGGTTGACTTAGTCGACAGCGCGCAGGTCGCCGAAAACGTGGCGAAAAACCGCCATATTGTCGAAAACCAGATAAAGATTGTTAAAATTCCCACGACGCTGTTTGATGGAAAAAGGCATGATGGGGTTTATAAACCGTAGGTGGACAAGATGAAAAAAGATATTAAATTGCCACACAAGAAGCCTAAGAAAACTTTCAAAAGTCTTAAGAAGTCGTTTAGTAAAAGTCGGCGCGCGGCTGTCAAGCGAGCGATTGATTATTTTCGAGTTGAAAAGTCGCGCGGCAGCAAATCTTTGCAGTCGATGATATTTTTTGGGTTGGTGGTGGCGGCGTTGGCGTTGATGTTGGGGTTGATTCCAAATTTGAATTCTTTCGGGGCGTGGTTGGCGGTTATGGCGCTGGCGATAGGGTTGTTGGGGTTTTTAAACAAAGCCGGCGGGCGGACTAAACAGCTGCTGTTGTTGGCGACGGTGGCGTTGGTGGTTTCGGTCATTTCGGTGTCGGTCCAAAACGGCTTGCGACAGAGTTATATAAATAATATTATCGACCGCAAAGACGGTCGCGCCACCATCGAGCTGCTTAAAAAAGACGTCGATATCGAAATCGGCGAGCTGAGCGCTGAGGGTTTGACGATTAGTCTGCACAATAAAAATTCCGCTACCAAAGCTTATAGTATCGTGGTGTTGGCGAAGACCGCCGCCGGCGAGAATATTATCGAGCAGACAGTCAGCTTCGGCGTGTTAGATCCGGACGAGAGCAAAGAGTACAAAATTTTCAGCACGGCGTCGGAGATTTTGAAAGAGAAATTAAAAACTGCTAGTTTTGAAATAGTTACGGTGTCGCAATATTAGCTCCGCCATTGCGAGAGGCAGCTGGTTGTAATCCTTATATGTTATTTTTGAATTTTGTAGTAAAATGTAGCTATGAAAGTCGATAATAAGACCGCCAGATATCTGGCAAGTTTAAGCAATATCAGCCTGTCAGACGAAGCGCTGGCGGCGCTGGCGGCTGATTTGGAGCAAATCGTCGACTATATCGGCGATCTGGGTAGTCTGGACACTTCCGGAGTTGAGCCGACTTATCAAGTAACTGGTTTAAGTAATGTCTGGCGCTCCGACCAAATCCAGCCGCAACTGCCGCGCCAAAAACTGCTCAACTTAGCGCCAGAAAGGACTACGCACTCTGTAAAGGTGCCGAAAGTGTTATGAAAAAGATCAAGAAACCCACTGTTTACGCTTTTATCGACAGCCAAAATCTTAATCTTGGCGTGCGTTCGCAAGGCTACAAAATTGATTGGCGGCGTTTTCG
>JAITSF010000029.1 GCA_031287975.1 Candidatus Nomurabacteria bacterium | reverse complement strand
CCCAAAACTTCCTAAAACCTCAAGTTTTGGGATTGACAGCTAAGACCCGACAGAGTATAATGTGGTTATGAAAATCATCGAACGAAAACTGTATCTCGAAAAACTGTGGTCGTATAAAGCCTAATCTTGTCCAACCAACCAATCAGTTAAATTGTGGTGTTGAATATCGTTACTGGGTGAGCGAAAATCTTTTTCCATGGTTATAACCAGTTTTTCGCCATTTTTCAGGTCACTGAGTGCGCCAAATTCTCGCTCGACAGTCGCTATTGAGTCAAGTTTATAAGCCACTTGGATATATTTCACAATTCTTCCTTTAACTGCCACAAAATCGATTTCTTTATTAGCGATTTTACCGATATTGACAGTGTAGCCGCGATATAGTAGCTCGTTATAGACAATATTTTCTAAAATCCCAGCTGTAAATTCTGGACTGTCGCCCAAAACCGCTCGCAAAATCGAGTGGTCGGCTACATAAAACTTCTCGAAAGTCTTTAAAGTTTCTTTGCCTCTAATATCATAGCGATTGACCCTAGCAATAACAAAAGCCTCCTCTAAAGCGTCGAGGTAAGAATAAATCGTTTCAGGATTGATTTGGCGGTTTTGGCTTCTGAGGTAGTCGGCGATACTTTTGGCAGAGAAAGTGTTGCCGATATTACCGAGCGCAAATTTGACAATTCGGTCTAGTTGGTCGGTGTTGCGGATGCTTTTTCGCTTGACTAAATCGCGCAAGATAATTGAGTTGTAGATATCGGCCACGATTTTGTCGCCCTGTTCGGCATCCATACCGGCAACTTGGATAACCGGAAAACCACCAATTCGCAGGTATTTGTTGAATTCGGTTTCGACATCGTTCGGCTCGCCAAGCTGCTTTTGGAAATACAAATGCTCCGAAAACGTCAGCGTGCCGATGTGAAATTCCACAAAACGCCCAGCTAAGCGAGTCGATAGTTCGCCAGACAACAGATTAGAGTTTGATCCGGTGATGTAAATATCGTATTTTCTGGCGGCGTGCAGCCCATTGACCACAATTTCCCAACCGTCCACAAACTGAATTTCGTCCAGCAGAATATAGCGAGTTTTAGCGGTCATAACCGTTTTTAGGTGCGCCGCCAGTTCTTGCTGGTTAGTAATATTGATGTATTTCAGCAGCTCGAAGTTGATATACAGCACCGATTCTTGGCTGTCTGAGAGCTCAACTAAATGCTGTTTAATCATCTGCATCAGCGAGGACTTGCCGCCGCGCCGAATGCCAGTCAGGACTTTTATAACTGGTTTATCAACAAACCCCAAAATTTCATCGAGGTATTTTTGGCGTTTGATAATTTCATTTTCCATAATAGACCTATCTTAGCAAATCATTTTACTTATGTCAAGTTTTTACGGTTATAACAGTAAAAACTTTTTATAGAGTAGAATTTTTACTGTTATAACCGTAAAAACTTAGTCATTTGGCGACAATATCGTGGCTGCCGCGCCGGACATCCCAGTCGTCGGCGGAGTAGTCGGAGTGGAGCTTAACAGTGGGGAACTTTTGCTCAAGAGCGTGGCTCATTTGGTGGGCGACGCGGCGCAAGGACGGGTGGACGGTGCGGCCGGAACGCATTTCGATAGTATAGATGGCGGCCGGCAGGCCATAAGTGACTTTGCAAGACGTGTTGAAACCCATCGAGATGTAATGTTGGCGGTCTTCCGGCGAGCAGTCTAATTTGGCGACAGCGGCGGTTTGGTCGGCGATTAGTTTGTCGGCTTGGGCGCGTTGAGCGGCCGGCAGTTGGCTTAAGTACCAATTGTTAAAACCGATTTCGGTGGTTAAAAGTGGAATCCGGCAGACACCGTTGCGGTGGCGTTGGATATCGCGGAAAGAACCGTAGTCGAGTTGGAATTCAAAACTGACTAGGCCAAGTTCTAACAAGAAATGCGGCAATAGGGTTTTGGGTGGGCGTTTGGTAAACAAGTCGCGATATGGGGTAATGTCGGCGGGTTTGATGTCGGTTGACATTTTAAACTGCGGCGTAGCGGGGTTGTGGTAGTAGCTGTAATTTTGGGCGGCGTATTCGCGATATTCTTCGGATTCGGTGTGGATTTTGTGTGAAAAACTGTTTGGGTATTTGGCTTTGAGAATCGCCAGAGTTTGTTGAGCGGCTTGGCGGACTTCGGCGAGCGGATGATGTAGCAAGACATCGAGCGCGTCATGGGCTTGACGAAGGTTGGTGTGCCAAGAAAACTGCGTGTGAATACCGGCCGGCAGGAAACCGCGCAAGATGTCGAATGCCCGCGCCGAGACAGCTTTGGCGTAGATTTTTTCATCTTCGGTGTGGGCGCGCGGATATTGGTGGCGGATGTGCTGTTCGACCGCCGGACGAGCTTTGACATAAAAATCCATTGAGTTGTCTAGAATTTGCTTAGACAAAGCTGTGCCGACAGGGTCGCTAATGGCTTGTTTAGCCATGTCGATATAGCGAGTGCTGGTTTCTTGACCGCTGTACAAACTGTGCGATTGAAAAGCTTTAGTCACAAAAATCGACACGTCTTCGATGAAAATCGTGGTCGAACCGCAATCGGCGATAGAATTGTGGCCGTAGCCGACATAAAAACTTTCCATAAACTTGCCGGAACCGGTGGTTTTGACTTTTTCGACATGCTCCTGGACACTCTGGGCGCTGCGCGAATATAGGGCTTGCATCATAGCGGTGTCTTCCGGCGCGAACTCGTCATAACAAAATACTTTCATAATCCCTCCTTGTTTGATATTATTGTAGCATATGATTGGGAAATATATAGTCATCGAGGGGCAAGATGGCACCGGCAAGTCAACTCAAGTGCAGCTTTTAGTAGATTATTTTCGGGGTTTGGGGGTAAAAGTAGTGGTGTTTGAAGAACCAGGCGGCAGTCCCAGCACCGACGTGATTCGTAAACTACTCAAAACCAAACACTATCAGCTGGACGGATTAACAAATGTTCTGCTGTTTAGTGCGGCGCGACGCGAGCTGTGGACCAAAATCGGACAGCCGACGATCGACGGCGGCGGGGTGGTAATTGTGGCGCGGAACTGGTGGTCGACACTAGCGTATCAGCACTTTGGGCAAGGCGTGTCGCGTCAGTTGATCGAGCAAACCACGGCGGAGTTTTTACCGGAGCGCTATGTCAAGCCGGATGTCGGTATAATTTTAACTTTGCCAGACAAAAAACGCGCCCAGCGCCTGCGTGGACGCGGCGGCAGCAGTAAGGACAGTTTCGAGTCGCGTGGCCGCGATTTCCAAGACAAAGTTAACGCTGGTTATCTGGAAATCGCCGGACAATATGACACTGCTGTTATCGACGCTTCGCCGAAACCCGACAAAATTCATCAAGAAATTCTCAAAATTATAATAAAGTCCTTGCTTTTGTCATAATGCTAATGTATAATTAGTTTGTTTTTAACAAACGGGGGAAAAAATGACAAAGTTCCGTATACTGACAAACAAAAAGTCCGGAAAATCAATCAGTGTTGTATTTTTTACAACATTATTAGCGTTAGTAATTGCGCCGTTTTTGGTTGCTAATAGTGTTGATGATGTGGCTTTGCCGTCGGCGGAGGAGATTTCCAGTGCTAGCCAAAAATTGTTGGCAATCGAAGCGGTAGCTACCAACAAGGCCGAAAATATCAGCCTAGATTTGGCGCAAGAAATCGCCGAGGCGCGACGGTTGATTGATGCCGCCAAAGCCGCCATCGCTGACGAACAGGAAGCTGCGGATAAAGTTGAAGACGCTGAGACAGCCCTGGTGGAGGCGGAGGCTTTAGTGTTTGACGAAGCAGCCTACGACACCGCTATTGACAGCGCTGAGGAGCTTTTGCGGACCGCTCAAGAGAATAGACAAGGTGCAGTTGGCGAGCTTATAAAAGGCGCGGAAAGTGCATTAGATTTCGCTCAAAAAGCTATAGATAACTATGGCACCTACGCCGCTAAAGTTGCAACTTGCACCAAGACGTTCCTTAGCGCTTGCACTAAAACCGATGGGACTTATTCTGTTGTGGAGGTAAACGCCGCTATGACTGCCAAAGCGATGCTTGACGCAGCTGGAGGTAAAGATGCGCTGCAAGCTGAAGTTGACAAGTATCAAAAACAGCTTGATCCGAACGACCTAAATTATATCGGCAATACAATTGAGACAAGTCTAGCAGAAGCAGTTAACACTGCCCAAACTGCTCTTGAGCAGGCTAAAACCGCCAAGCAAACCGCCGTGACCAATTTTGACACTAATAAAGAAAACGCCATTAACACGGCAAAATCAGATCTAATCAAGGCAGAAGAAGCTTTGGCGGCGGCGACACAAGCTAAAAACAAGGCTTTAGAAGCCGTCATCCCAGTGATTGAAAAAATCAACGACGGCAGCTTGCTTAAACAAATCGAACAGGAAGTTTATACCAATACTTTAGCCATTATCACGCCCGATCAAGACGACTATAAGTATTTGTCGCACACTGTGTTGAAAAATGATAATTTGTCGAATATCGAGTTTCAAGAGCCGTTCCGCTGGAAAGATTGTTCTTTGGAAGATGAAGATTGTTCTAAGGAACCCAAAATTATTCAAGAAATCGATGGCGCAGATATTTGGCTTAATAGTGTCCATGTCAACGCCGAAAAATTGACCGAGGGTGTTTATAACTTTGTGCTTGAATATTGTGTTAAGGGTTTTCCGTACTTGGTAACTTACGAACTAATCATACCGAGTCAGTTTGAGCAGGAGTTTGCCGCCCAAATGAAGCGCCTACAGGAAAATAATTTAAACGATTTAGCAGATATTTATAAGGAATTATGGCAGGGCGAAACTTCGGTAGCGGGGGCTATTAAGGGGATTTACCCCGACAAAGCTGCTGATATAGATAGTGTTATCAGTACACTAAAAGGCTTCCAAGATAAACCCGTTATCGGCTCGGCAGCGACCGAGATTTTGCGAAGTTTGGAAAAACCACTGACCAAAGATCAAATTATTAACGGTTTGACGATTGATTTGCCGGCTGGACAAAAGCTGTCGCTGGGGAATTTAGCGCAGGTGGTTGATGCCGCTATTGCTGGCGCTGGGTTGGATATTGGCGAAATTTCTAAGGCTGTTGACGACACTATCGAGGCTGGTCAGTTGTTGACGAATTTGGCGGATTCGGTCGGCGATTTAACTGGCTTTTTGCGAACTGCTGATTATAATAATTTAGACAGCGTGCAGGCTATAAATAATTACCTGCAAACTGCCGCCGCTAAATACAGCGCGGTGGACACGGCGCTGGGCGCTATTAAAACCGCCCGCGACGCCGGCAACAAAGTTCTGAGCGACGATTCGTATTTGCGATCGATCGCTGAGATGGTGGCGGAAGTGTTAGAGGTGGATCTTGACGAGTTTGTGGCAGAGGCTAGCGATTTGTTAAGTGGCTTGTTAGCGTCGGGGCTGGTTGACTATGGTGTTGATACCGAAAGCCAAAGTCAGCTTTACGATTTACTCAATCAATTAAACAAACAGATAGCCGACAGCGAAACTTATACAAGTTTCAGCCAAAAGTTAAAGAATTTTAAGTTTGATGATGTGGTGTCGGTGTCGAATCAATTAAACAGTTGGCTGGCGCGAGTGGCAGAGATTTCCGCGAAAATCGCCAGTTATGCTGAGGAAATTGGGGTTGATGATTTACAGGATCTAAAAAACTACGCTATCAAACAAATCGATCAAGCCAAAAATCGTTTGGTCGAGTGGGCGGCTGACAACCGCGATCCGTTCCTAGCCGCTATTAAAACGGCGGCTGTTCAGGCTGTTAACCGCCAGTTGGATAATCTCAAACAGCTAATTGTCGGCAGTTCGACTTATGCCGATTTATTAACGCTAATTGACGATATTAAACAAGTGGCCGCGGCGGCGGAGGCGATTATTAAGACCGCTCAAGCCGATTATCAAGTTGTCGAGCCGTATGCTCAAGCGGCGATCGACTTTGCGAATTATCTAGCAGACTTTGAGAACCGGCTGAAAGATGTTCGGTCGATAGAAGCGGCAGCGGCTTTGATGCATGAGCTAGCCTCCAACTACAGCCAGCTGAACGACGAATTTGCTAAGTTGACAGCTTTAAGCGCCGACGCTCAAACTGTTGTCAACTGGGCGCTGGGGCTGAGCGACGACGCGCTGTTGGCGGTTTTGCCGCATATCGAGCGGGTGCTGATTAACCACGCGGCGGCACAGACTAAGAACCCGCTACTTAACCAAATTATCGATAATTTAATCAGCAGTTCGGTGCGCGCGGTTTTTGACGAAATCGTTTCGACAATTTCGGACAGTGGCGACCCTTCGCTGGATTCTTTGATAGCTTGGTCGGCGCGGGTTAGCTCAGATTTGGACAGCGCGGCTGGTTGGCTGGACCAGTTAGTGGCGCTAAAAGACCGCGCTGTTAATGAGGCCGCCTCGGCTTTTGAGATTTCTAAAGCCAAGTTAGAAAAGTTGGTTGACAAGTATCAAGCTCTAAAAGCGGTAGCTGAAAATTACGCCGATTCCGACGAAGGTCGAGCCATCGTCGAACTGCTCGATTCACAAATTACTAAACTGCGCCAGCTGATCGACCAAACCGATTGGGATCAGCTGAGCGACGAAGCCAAACTGGCAGTTTATTATGCTTTGATAAATTCTGACGAGATTTTGGCGGAAATTTACGGACAACTGGCGGACATTAAAAACCTATCCAAGGACGATGTCGAAAAGTTGGCGTTTGATTTGCTTGATTATGTCGTCGAGTTTATTAACAGCCGACAGATTTTTGAGTTTTCGGGCGGCGAGACGATTATTCTTAGCGAAACCGACCGGACTTTTGAGATAAATGTTCAATACTCTGAACAATTTTTGGCGATTATTAACAAAATAAACCAGGTTTTGGCGAAAACCGGCAGCGAGCAAGTTGATTTACCGGCGATTGATCTGCCACAACTGTCGCTGACACCGCTGGGGCTAGACAGCCGGCTGAGTTATGATTATCCGACGCTGGGTACACTGGCTGATTTTACTCAATTAACTGAAGATATTGTAATTGAAAAGCAAGCTTTTGAGCTGACGGTTTTGAAACCGGTATCGGAGGCGTTTGAGCAAGTTGGGCTGAAACTGGGGCGCAAGACTTATAATATTGAGATCGTGATGCCACGTTGTCAGATCGCCGGTAAGACCGACCTAAACCTCCATAATCCGAATTGCGACAGTCCGACTGACGGTAGTCAGACCGGTGGTACTGAAAATAATAACACCGGCGATGGCGGCGGCAGCGCGGGAGCGCCGGCCGGACTAGCGGCTGGTAATATCTCGCTGCCACGAACCGCTTATCGCGGGCTGAGCGCCGACAACAGCGACGAATCGCCAACCGTTGCCAGTCCAACCGAAACCAACACACCAAAAGCCACCGAACCACAAGGCGAATTTGTGTCAATCCCGATCAAACGCTCTAACTGGTCGCTGTTGGCTGTCATCTTAACGGCCCTAACGCTAGTAATTTCCATTGTCAAACTAATCGGTCTGCGCGACCACTTCACCGACAAATCCAACGCCATCTTCCGAATTCTAACCATCGTACCGGCTACCGCTGCAATTGTTGTCCTGATCCTACTCAGCGACTTCAACACCCCGATGGCGATCGCCGACATCAACAGCCTACCGATAATCGGCATCCTAATCGTCCAAATTGTCTTGGCCGTCAAAAGTCCACATTCCGAAGTCGAATAGGCTTTACGAAACGGTTTTTGTTTGGTATAATGGTATTAAGTTATCAAAGACAACCGCTGGAGAGATCCTTAATTTGCGGTCGAGATAAGTTTCTCTTGGTAACGAAACTTAATATTTCGGGTTTAAACTAACGTAAAAAAGGAGTTATCTATGGCTATTAGCAAAGATAAGAAAAATCAGTTAGTTGCGGAATTGAAAGAGCTGCTGGAAAGCGCTAAGATGACGGTTTTTGCGAAATACGCCGGAGTAGATGTGGCGCAGATGCAAGAATTGCGCCGTTCGGCGCGCGCCAGCGGTGTCAAAATCAAGATCGTCAAAAATCGGCTGGTAGGTAAGGCATTGAGCGATATCGAAACTTACAAATCGGCCGACCAAACGGCTTTAAGCGGACAGCTACTGTACGCGATTTCGTCTAACGACGAAGTAGCGCCGGCGCAGGTTTTGAGCAAGTTCGCCAAGGATTATCCGGCGCTAGAGCTAATCGGCGCTTTTAGTGGCGAGGGCGTGAACTTGGCGACAGACGAAGTCAATCATCTGGCTAGCCTGCCGAGCAAAGATCAGCTGATCGCCGAAGTAGTGGCGACATTGCTGTCGCCGTTGCAGGAAACAGTCGGCGCGCTGGATAGTTTGGGCGGGATTTTGAACGCTCTCGAAGCAAACGCAACTAAGTAAGATCGTAATAACGAAGAAAGTTACTCGAGCGATTGACTTCTGGAGACGCTTCGATTTTGTGGAAAAAGTTTTTTGATTTTCTCCGGCGAAAGCCGAATATGCTTCGGTGATTCGTCGGAGG
>JAITSF010000014.1 GCA_031287975.1 Candidatus Nomurabacteria bacterium | reverse complement strand
AAGATTTATCGGTTTATTACAAACCTTCTCCGCCTTTTCGACGAATAAACCCCCTAACACCCCCTCAGGCACGGGTCGCCACAGCCCGTCGTAACGGGTGTGGCGCCCTAACGCTCGTCGTAACTGCGCGATTGCCTGAGGGAATGTTAGGGGGTTTATTCTCACTTGTGGTGTTGGGTGGTTATCGACCGCGTTCGCAAGTGGGGGTGGTGGGGTTGCAACAACATCAACAATCACTTCGCTTTCCGGACGCGGAATTAAAACTTTCGGCGTAACTTTAAAATTTCGGCCGTAGAATTCTTTTTGGCCCAATATATAGGCGATTGGACAGTGGTTTTGACGGCGCAAGAACAGTTTTTTTAACCTAATAGATTGGCGTTTGGTCAAGATTTGGTCGTCGTGGGCGATGATAAATTCTTTGGGTTTTTTCAACAAATGCGCTGCCAACAAAACGGCTTCGTTTTTAGCGATTTGGGAATTGGCGATAAGTTGGTTTAGGCTGGGCATTATAATCTTTCCAACACCACTAGGTTTTCAATATGCGGCGTGCGCGGGAAAAAATTGTAGCCGAAATTTTGGGAGATTTGGTACTTTTCGGTCAATTTAGCGATATCGCGGGCTTGGGTAATCGGGTTGCAGCTAAGGTAAATTAGCTTTTTGGGTGTGGATTTTAAGATTCTCGCCACCACCGCTTCGTCCAGCCCAGCCCGCGGCGGGTCAACGATTAAATTTATATCATATATGATATAATCTAGCGCATTTTCAGCGTCGGAAAAGACCGCTTTAGCCGATTTTTGACCTAAACAGTTGTTTTGTAGTTCCGAAAAAGCGGCTTTATTAGTTTCGATTAAGCTCACTGGTTGATTCTCTCTAGCCGCCGACAGCCCGATTGTGCCAACACCGGCGTACATGTCAACAATCGGCAAATCAGTCGAAATTTGCCGGCGGATTTCCGCTACTGCCAGCTCGTAAACCGGCAAGTTAATTTGGAAAAACCCATTTGGCAAATAGCTATATTCCCGACCCAAAATCGTGTCGGTCAAGCGCGGCATTTGCGGGTGTGGCTGATAATTCTCGAACAGGCCACCGCTGACCTGGCCGGCTTGGTCGCAGCGCAGCATTAGCGATTGATAAGTTCGAGCTTCGGCCTGTTGGGCGTTCAGGCGCTCGACCATCCGGACGGCTTCGGCGAAAATTTCCGGTCGCTCGATCGACGAACTGGCAACCGGAACTTTCTGGTGGCTGCCGCGCCGATGAAAGGCCAGCTCGATTTGGCTCTTCTGGTTCGACCACCACAGCGCATATTCCATTTTGTTGCGATAAAAAAAGTCTTGCCCATCAGTTGCCAACTGGCTTTTTGGCAGCGTGATACCCTGTTGCCGAAAAGCTTCTTGCACCAACTCGGTTTTCTGGGCCAGCTCAAATTGATAGTCCATAATCTGCCAAGGACTAGTCGATAGATAGCAATCATCCTTCGGCGCGGCGCGGCGCCCGCTAGCCGTCAAAACCCGCTCGACCAAACCTTCAGCATAAGATTTTTTCGATTTACTAATAACCACCTCAACAGTTTCTTGAGGCAGCCCGCCCCACACAAAGACTTTTCGGCCGTCCGCCAAAGTCCCAAGAGCCTGCCCGCCCACAACTAATTTTTCCAACTTAACTATCATAATTATAATTGTATCATCTCCAACCAAAAACATCTCGTAGGGGAACGAGATGTTTTTGATATAAAAGCGACTAGGCTTTTTTAAGGTTAGCGTAAAATTGCGCCAAAGTGGCTTGGAAATACGGTCCGACATAAATCGCAGCCAGACCAAATGTAATAGTTACCAACAGCCACCACGGGATAAACGACAGATGCAAAACAAATAGTTCGCCTTTGTGACCGTTCATCATAGCGATACTTTTCTTTTGAGCTTCGGCGGGGTCGAGTTTGGGATCGTCAGCCAACAGGAAAAATATTTGCGAATAAGCATAGCCTTTAACAATGCCCGGAATTACCAGCAGCAGCGACCACAGCGTTGTAAAAACCAAAACGCGGATATAAGCCACTAAACTGCGCCCGAAGTTGCCGTTTTTAAAACCCAGCAGTATGTCTTCGATCGCCGGTTTTTTGTCTTTGTTAATTATCGCTAGATAAATAATCGCCAGCGATAGCGTCCAGCCGCCAGCTACCAAAAAAGCGCCGGCACTATAAGTTATAAAACTAATAGCCGAAATCGCAATTATAGCCACTAAATTGATAGCCAGCAAAATCCAGATTTTGCCCTCGATAGCTTTTCGGGATTTTGCCTTAAGTTCTTGTCTATTCATAAACCCTCCTTCTTACAATTTAATTCTATCACAAAAATTACCGCGTGTAAAGATGTTGCAAAAAATTTTTTTGTGGTATATTGGTAATGTAAAAAAAGGAGGAAATATGGCGAGTTATAATAGTCTATACAGCACACCGAGTTACACCGGCTACGATTTGTCGGGCGGTTCGGATGCAGTGGCAATTTGGATGCTGATCGCAGCGATTTTAGCGGCGGTCGGTGGGGTTTTGGTTTATGTTTTGTTTATGACTAAGAAAAACGAAGGTAAGCTGAAAGGTTTTGCGAAGTGGTTATACGAGTTTTTGCATTTTAATAAATTGTCGATCGAAGTGGTTTTGAAATTGACATATATTGTGGCAGCGATTTTCATAACTTTGGCGGCGTTTGGCTATCTTGGCTCGAGCATGTGGTACTTGTTCTTTGCGCAAATTATCGTCGGGAATATTGTGCTGAGAATTTGTTACGAGCTGATTTTAGTGTTAGTGCTTTTGTGGCGCAATACTGAAGACATCAAAAAAGCTGTCAAAAAATAGTTTTACTTTTGCCCCGCTTTCGGGCGAGGTGTTTATGGTACAATTGGATTTATGAAATTCAAAATTGAGGTTTTTAGTAATTATTTAGAGCGTACTATCGCTGATATTGAAGCTGGTCGGACAGTCGATTACAAAATTTCGACCATGAATTTGTTCGCTCGACCCAGTAGTCTAATTGAGCGATTTCTAAATTGTTTGCTGAAAAATGATTTTAAGGTTTGTTACGACCAGACTTTAAGTCGGCGGGTTTATGTCCTGCCGGACGGACATTATGTGTTCCGGATTTTGCCACGTGGCCGACGTAAAAATCGTTATAAAAAAATCGCTGATCAAATTTCTTTGTCAATTCAACAAAAATATTCGGGGATTTTGGTTAATTTAAAACCGCGCTTTTTCCAAATCAAATCCGATGTCGGTTGGATGAAAAAATTACGTTCGTTGCACTTGCTGCAATTTTTGGGGACTTCGCATTTAAAGGCGGCGGCGATGCTTGATAAAAACGGCGGACATTGGGCAACCATCGCTACTGGCGAGCTGTCCAGCGAAGGTCGACAAAATAACCTCAGTCTAACTTTTCAATCAGACACAGCCTATAATTTTATCAAAAAACTGCTCGACCCTGATTCTCAGGTCGGTGCTAACTTGTACAAGTTTTGTCAGGTGTCAAAACACTTAACCTTGCTGGTGGATTATGGTAATTATGGCGCGCCGGCGGTGATCCCTAAAATCCATCAGCTGGCACAGGATCTAATTTTAGACCAACCGAAAAATATTTTATTTGTGTCGCAATACAATCCATCCGGTCGGATTTTAAGGGCGCTTAACCAAGCAGCACGGGACGACGCACGCGTCACAATTCCCCTACAGCCGACCGGCGACTATCGCCGCCATGATGGCGGATTTAAGTTTTTGTTTTTAAAATTTAGATTGACGGTCAGTCGGAAAATTAATCTGCCAATTCGCTCGCGCGCGTCGCACAATAAGTGTTTAGTTGTGCGACATGCCGATGATAGTTGGTCAATGATTTTTG
>JAITSF010000052.1 GCA_031287975.1 Candidatus Nomurabacteria bacterium | reverse complement strand
GAGGGATAGAATATTTCTGGACGGGTACATCGTACTCCAGCGCGAATGCCGACTCTTTGAATGTAAGCCAGTCTAACGGCATATCGAATGTGTATCACAATAACCCAAAACACGCCGGCCTTTCGATTCGGTGTGTAACAAACTAAAACCCGAGTTTCCCCCGCCATTTGCCGTTTTTGTTGTAATTCATAATACTTGTCGCTAATCGCTATTTCATCGCAGCCAAAATCTCTCGTTGATCAGCCATTGACTTTTCAATGGCTCGCAAAGTCGTAGTGGTTCAGAAACTCAGTCTTGCCGCGCCCGGAATGTCATAATAATGGAGCCGCTTTTCGGATTCGAACCGAAGACCTACGGTTTACAAAACCGTTGCTCTAACCAGCTGAGCTAAAGCGGCACGCGTCATAATTCTATCAAGAATAGCCAGAAAAATCCAGTTTCCAAAATCGCACTTTTTGGTACAATAGTGGAATGACAAATGGGAAGAGGTATTTCGAAGGCGTAAACCCCAACACCGGCCAAGCAGTCAAAGACAGCGAACTGGACTTTGATTTTCGGCCCAAGCGGGGGGTTTTGTATTGTATGTGTCTAGCGGTTTGCAAGATTTTGACAAGAATTGTTTTTCCGGCGCATGTCGAAGGTCGCGAGAATATACCGCGTCGCGGCGGAGTGATTTTCGCGGTTACACACATCGGCACGCCAGACGGAGTGGTGGCGAATTGTTTGTGTCGGCGGCGGGCTTATTGTTTTGCGAAAATCGAGCTGTTTAAGAAGCCGAGTTTGAAATTCCTGTTTCGCCGGCTGGGCTGTATTCCGATCGACCGAAGCAAACGTAACAGTCGGTCGCTGGATTTAGCAGAAGATTTATTAAAAAAAGGCGGCGCGCTAACGATTTTTCCGGAAGGTACTCGTAACAAAACCCCGCAAATCCGGCCCTTAAAGTTCGGCGCGGTATCGCTGGCAGCGCGAGCCAATGTACCGATTGTACCGGTGGTAACAACCGGCCGATACAAACTTTTCCGACGCAGCCTGCAAGTGGAATTTACTGCGCCGATACCGCCCAACCGAAATCTCGAAAAAGCCAACCAAGCTCTGCAAAACCGCCTACAAACCGTCCGCGACATGCATATCAAAAGCCAAGCCACCAAGTTCCGCCAGTCTGACGGCTGGCTACAGGTCGCGCTGAAGCCGCTGCTGCTGGTGTTGGTAAAAATCATCTACCGGCCGCAAGTCGTCGGCGCTAGCAATGTTCCGAAAAACGGCGCTGTGATTGTGGCCGCTAATCACAAACACGATTTTGATCCGTTCTTGATTATGATGAGCCGGCCAGCTCGGCGGTTTCATTTTTTGGCCAAGCGTGAATGTGTGGATTGGAAAATTGGCCGGATTATCAACAAATTTGGCGTGATTTTTGTCGATAGAGCGGCGCGGGACAAGGATTTTGTGAACTATACGGTGTTAAAAATGCTGTCGAAAAGCCGCGCTGTAGCGCTGTTTCCGGAAGGAACTCGCAACAAAACCGACAAAATCCTGATTTCTTTTAAGTTCGGCGCGGTGTCTTACGCCCAAAAAAGCGGCGCACCGCTAGTACCGGCGGCGATCGTGGGACGCTATCGGCCGTTTCGAAAGGGTCTGAAAATCGTTTTTGGCCAGCCGATTAAGGTTAGCGCGACCAGCGACCTTGCTAAAACTAACCAAAAGCTGTATAAATCTATAGAAAAAGTCCTGCTGGCTGGCGGCGAGTCGACTTTTCGGCCGGAAATTTATAAGGAATTTAAGGAAAGGAACCACAAATAATGTCTGCTAAAAAAGCCCAAGCACCGTGGCTGAAGTCGTACGGCAAGCGCAAAAAATCTCTCAAATACCCGAATTGTTCGATGTACGACCTGCTGCGCCGCAGCGCCGAAAAATACCCCGACATCATGGCTTATAACTATTTCGACAACAAAGTTTCTTATCGGCGATTTATCACCCACGTCGATCGCGCCGCCAAAAGCTTCCGGTCGCTAGGCGCTAGAAAAGGCGACGTTATTTCGGTTTGCGCGCCGAATATCCCAGAAGCAATTGTGGCGATTTACGCTATTAACAAAATCGGCGCGGTGGCGAATATCTTCCATCCGCTGTCCGCGCCAAACGAAATCAAGGAGTACTTAAACGCTGTCGACACGCGGATTTTGGTAACAGTCGATATCGCTTGGCAAAACGTCAAGGCGGTTTTGAAACAAACTAAAGTCGAACAGTCGATAATCATCTCTCCGGCCGATTCCCTACCGATGATTTCGAAATTTGGTTATAAACTTATCAATGCTAAAAACGTCCGTAAGAATTTACGAAAAATCCTGATCCGTGAAAAAAAGACCATGAGCTGGGGGACTTTTCTGGGGCGCGGCCAGTTGGTGGTGGGCGACGCTTACGAAAAAACCCGCTCGCGCGATATCGCAGCGATTCTCTACTCCGGCGGCACTACCGGCAAAAGCAAGGGTGTGGCGCTGACTAACGGCGCTTTTAATGCTGCTGCTTTCCAACTAAAAGATTCCTTCCCCGACGTTATCATTCCCAGCTACAATATTCTAGGAATTCTGCCAATTTTCCATTGTTTTGGGCTAGGTATTTGCGTACATGCGGTTCTTGCTAATGGTATGGGAATTGTTATGCTGCCTAAGTTCGACGGCAAAAAACTACATACCATTCTCGAAGACACCAAGCCGGAAATTATTGTCGGTGTGCCGACGCTATATGAAGCTATGCACAACGACAAAAAAATCCGCAAAATGGACTTGTCGTTTATTCAAAAAGCCGTTTCCGGCGGCGACAGCCTTTCGACATCCCTCAAAAAAGAAATCGAGCGAACCTTAGCGGCGGCTGGCTGCAAAACAGAAATCGTACAGGGCTATGGACTGACCGAATCGTGCGGTGTGGTCTGTGCCAACCCGACCGATAAACAAAAAGACGGCTCTATCGGTATACCGACAGCTGATGTTTTTATGAAAATCGTCGAACCTAACAGCTATATCGAAAAACCGACCGGCGAAACCGGCGAAATTGTGGTGTCTGGACCGAATTTGATGACCGGATTTGTCGGCAACGAACGCGAAACCAACGAAGCTTTGCAGCTCCACCCTGACGGCCGGATTTGGCTACACACCGGCGATATGGGCTATATGGACAGCGACGGCTATTTCTTCTTCAAAAGCCGTATGAAGCGCTTGATTGTATCGTCGGGTTATAATATTTATCCTTTTGAGGTCGAAGAAACTATCGTAAAAGTACCGGAGGTGCTAATCGCCACAGTTATCGGGCTAGACGACAAATATCGCGGGCAAGTCGCCAAAGCTTTTGTGGTTCTGAAAAACGGCGTCAAACCGAGCGACAAAATCCGCGCTAAAATTATGGAGCAATGTCGGCTGGATTTAGCGAAATACAAGTGGCCGCGCAAGATTGAATTTCGCAAAACCATGCCCAAGACTAAAATCGGTAAGGTAGCTTATGGAGAACTCACCGAAAAATAAACCTCTAATAGAACTACCGCCAGCGCCGCATTACGAAATTCGGCTGAAAAGTTTTGAGTTTTGGCGCGATTCTTTCTTGATTTTTTGGCTGTTTTCGTTTGTTGGACATCTGATGGAATATGTTTGGTTGTTTGTGCTTTGGGAATTTGGCGCGCCGCCGGATTGGCAAAACATTCCGTTCTTTGTGATAGCCGCTCCCTATGGTTTCGGCGCGCTGGCGATTTTGTGGTTTATTTACCCGAAAATCGTCAAACACGACCTAAAGGTTTTTGACAGTTTTATACTCAGCGCCATCGCCACCACAATTATCGAGTTTCTCTCGGCGCTGGCAGTGGTTATCGTGCTGGGCCATAACCCCTATTGGGACTACAGCGACCAGCCGTTTAACTTGTTCGGCTTTGTCTGTCTGCGCAACAGCGTGGCTTTTGGGCTAGTATCGCTGTTGTTTGTCTATATACTTTTCCCCTATACCGCCATTGTTTTTAGAAAACTCGGCAGTGTGCGGCTCAATTACATGTTTTGGTTCTTGTTTATTCCCTACATACTCATACAAATCGGCCGCTTCTTCTATGGCGACGCCGCGATCGGCTAAAACTGGCTGTTACCTCTGTTGATGTTGTAATTTTTACAACATATAATTCCAAATAGCTGTTGCGCGCCCACCCATGGGCGTTTTGCGGGTTTAGCTTGTAAAAAGTTGTTTGTTTTGCTCATAGCGCCCTAGTGCGCACCAGCTAAACTCATTTTATCAAAAACGGTTTAATTGTCAAGGTTTCGGATTAGTATGAGGCGGTCGCGAATATGCTACAATACAAGTTATGAATTATTTCAAAATAAAAACTCGGCCAATCAAAGGTACAAATCCGGCAGAAATTACCAAAAAAGCCATGTACGAGTTTCATATTGTCGAAAAACGCTCGCGTCGCCTGCCGTCAGTCCGTTGCAAAGCGCTTGGTGGTAGCCGGATCTTTCTGGGAGAATATATCAATCATCAAGGCCAAAAAACTCCGCTCGACCGTCGTCGCCGGCTGCGTTTCTTGCCGTGCGCCATTGATTTACTCGAAAACACCAACCTCAAACCGACTACAAAAGTCAATCCCAATACTAGGGAAACTTTGTATCGTTTATACGGCGTGGCCGGCAATGGCGAAAAGTTTGTTGTCCAAGTCGCCGAAAATCCCAAGACCGGCAACAAGCGGCTGATGTCGTCATTTCCAATCGACCGCACAAAATGAAAAAACTCCGCTGTGTTGCGCATAAGCAACGGTGCCGAGCTTTTTCCGATACGGCGGTTGCTGTATCTTGCTTCTATTGTAGCAAAGTGGGATTATTCTGTCAACTTTTAGGTATTGTTTCGAGATAAGCGTCGATGAAGCCGTCGATTTTGCCGTCGAAAACGGCTTCGGGGTCGGATTCTTGGTACTTGGTGCGGACATCTTTGAC
>JAITSF010000041.1 GCA_031287975.1 Candidatus Nomurabacteria bacterium | reverse complement strand
GTACAAGTTTGAGCCTCGGCAACACCTAGAAGTGCGCCCCCCCCCAGCAGCGCCAAACCAAGACCTATCGCCAACAACCCAAACCTCGCCCTCATTCCAATAATCATAACATTAAAATTATAGCACAAGTTAAATAAAAAATGCAACGATTTTATTGCAAAAATTTCAAAATTTTGGTGCTGGAGGTAGGATTCGAACCTACATAGCCAAAGGCGGCAGATTTACAGTCTGCGGAGCTAACCATTGCTCAACTCCAGCTTGTGAATGTATTTTAGCAGAAATTTTATAAAGTGAAAAGGCTAAAACCTACAAAGGCATTTTATTTGGTTGGGCGATTGTCTTGCGATTGCGTGGCGATTTGTCGAGTTGGGTGGCGCGGCTACGCAAACTGCCAGCCAGTTGGCGGCGGTCGTCGTCGTCGTAAACGGAGGCTAAAATCCGCAGAATTTGCGGTGTCGGCTCTAGCTCAACGGCTTTTTCTAATTCCTCAATCATCAACTTGCGGTTGCCCAGCTTTTCTAAAACTTGGGCGTACGAAATATGCCGAAACGCCGAGTTTTCCTCGAGTTTCATAGCTTGTTCCATGGCTAGCGCGGCTTTTTCATAGTCGCCAACCTCCATATACACCAAGCCGACGTTGTGGAAACTCGAAGCGCTGGGCGCAAGGCTCTGGGCGATTTCAAAACACTCGATAGCGTCTTCGTAATCCTGCTGCTTGGCGAAAAGCATACCCAGCCGGTTATAGGCAACCGCGTTTCGCTCATCAACCCGCAGCACCATCAGTAGAGCTTTTTCGGCGCGTTGATAATTTTTCTTCTTGATAGCGTCGTTTTGAATCGACCACAATTTATCAAGCTGGGTCGAGTATTTTTGCTTAATCTCGCGCGATTTATCAACCAGCGGTTTTTTGAAACTAACAAATAAACCGATAGCCACCAAAACTAAAACTGCAAAAAATCCGTTCATGTTAAATAGTTTACCATTTTAATAAAAATTCGCCAAGTATGCCAGCTGCGCCTTGAGGTTACCGTTTTTATTCAGACGTTCCGCCACGTCGCTCAACAAGCTTAAGCTGTCCGTCTGTCCGGTTTTAACAGTAATTTTCGCCAAGTTGCTGATAAACTGTTGAGCTTCGTCGCGACTTTTGATTTTCGAAAGATATGCTATGCGTTGATAAACGCTGTGGTTGATAAATTGTTTAATATCAGCAAACTGACGAGCGCGCGCTCGAAAATATTCTTCGTCCGCTAACAGCCGCGAAATTTCAGCCGGCAGCCCGCTAGCCATGAACAAAATTTGGGTTTGTTTGGCCGGCGGTTTGGTGTTGTTTAGCATTTGGTCAGCCTCCGGCACTGGCAGCAAGTGAATAATTTGCGACCGGCTGGAAATCGTAGCTGGCAAATTGTACATGTTGTGGGTTGTTATAATAAAATGTGCGTTAGCAGCCGGCTCTTCCAGCAGTTTCAGCAGTGCCTCTGGTGTGCCGCCAGTCATCTTGTCAGCGTCGTCAATTACCACCACAAACGGCGCGCGGCGACGATTCCCTGCCAGTTTTTTGACTTCTTTGATATCAGCAATATTGATATTGGCGGTTTTTTGTTTAGCGTGGAGGGTCGGCCGGATAATAATCACGTTGCTGCCAGCCACCGCCCGCGCCAAAGTCGCCGCCGCCGTCCCCAAACCAACACCTAGCGGGCCAGTTAACAGCAGCGTGTGAGTCGGCGACTTAAGATAGGCCGCCAAAAATCGCCGCGTTTGGCGATTGATAATCAGTTCGTCAAAGTTGCTTAAACTCATTTGGCACCTTTGCTTTGAAAGTTTTTCGTTGACCGTCCGGAATGGTAATTTCTAGCTGCCAAGCATGCAACATCATGCGCGTTTCGTTTGGAGTGCCGTAAATCAGGTCGCCGACAATCGGCAAACCGACGCGCGACAAATGCACCCGCAACTGATGTGTCCGGCCGGTCAAGGGCCTTAGCTCCAAAAGAGCTTTTGTCGAAATCGTTTCGACAACTTTTACCTCTGTTGTGGCTGGCTTACCTTTAGCGTCAACCCGAAACTGACTAGGCCTTTTTGGGTTGCGCCCAATCGGCAAATCTATCGTAAATTCAGCACCGTTTTTGGCCAGAGTTTTCTGACCAAGCGGGCTGATATCGACAACCGCAAGGTAAGTTTTTTTGGCTTTATGCTCGGCGAATTGCTTTTGCAAAACTTTTCGAGCGGCAGTGTTTTTTGCGCCGATTATCACGCCCGAAGTCGCACGGTCGAGGCGATGAACAATCCCAAAACGGTTATCGCCAGCCTCCGCCGCGGCTCGCCCGCGAATAAAATCCGACACTGTAAATTCTTCATTCAAAGCCCCCTTGCTGTGCGTCAAAACACCGGCTGGCTTGTCGATTACTACCACATTATCGTCCTCAAAAATCACCGGCAAATCCAGCTTCGTCACTGCTGCGTCCGGCTTATCAACTGTTACAACGTCGGAATCCTTGACATTTTGCGAGCTATCGCTCACCACCGCGCCATTCAGCCGCGCCGACCCGCGCCGGATCAACTTCGCCCAAGTCGAACGCGAGTACTCCGGAAATTTAGTCGCTAAATATAAATCCAATCTCATACCGATATTTTACCACGACTTGATTTTTTTCGCTATATATGATATAATAAGGAGATATTAGCCGAAATAGTTCAGCCCAATGGCGGCGCGGACTTTGGCGAGGGTTTGATTAGCGACTTGGTTGGCCTTGAGAGAACCAGCCCGCAAAATATCGCGAACTTGCTCGGGATTTTTCTCGAACTCAGCGCGGCGGGCGCGGATTGGGTTTAACAGGTTTTCTAAAACTTCAATCAAATATTTTTTTACCGCCACATCGCCCAGCCCGCCCTGTTGGTACTGCTTTTTCATGGCGGCGACTTTGGGGCCGTCCGGCGCGAAAACATCGAGATAGATAAACACCACATTACCTTTAATTTTGCCAGCGTCCTCGACCTTGACATGATCGGGGTCGGTGTACATTTGCATAACTTTTTCCTTAACAACTGCCGAACTATCGCTCAAATAAATACCGTTGTTAAGGCTCTTGCTCATCTTGTCATTTGGCCCGTGGATACCCGGCAAGCGCTGAGCAATGCCGCTCGGCGCTAGACCTTCTGGCTCGACCAAAATCTGACCGTATTGCTGATTAAAAGCCCGCACGATCTCGCGGTCCAGCTCAATAACCGGCAGCTGGTCGGCGCCGACCGGCACTAAATGCGCCCCAAAAGCCGTAATATCGGCACACTGCGACACCGGAAAAGTAAACCAGCTCATCGGCAGTTCTTTTTCAAAACCCTTTTCGCGAATGTCGTCCTTGAGCGTCGGAATCCGGCTCAACCGGCCGTGATTTATAAAACCCATATAGTGAAAAGTCAGTTCATAGAGCGCCGGAATCTGGCTCTGCACAAAAATCGTGGTTTTATCGGGGTTTAGCCCGACCGCCAAATAATCCATCGCCACCTCAAGCAAACTGCCGCGAACTTTCTCGGGATTTCGCGCATTGTCCGCCAGCGCCTGCTCGTCGGCAATCATCACAAACATCTCATAATCGTCGCTATCCTGCATTTCCAGCCGGCTCCGCAAAGACCCAACATAATGCCCGAGATGTAATTTTCCAGTCGGCCGATCGCCAGTGAGAACAACTTTTTTACTCATAGGTCAATTGTATCACACTTTTATTTTCTGAAAAGATTACAACATATTTTATTCATTCATCCCCCTTATTATTTATTTGAAACTTGTATAAGTTTCTTTTGCTTGGCAGCTATCAAAAAGGACGGCCACTTGACTGCCTAGACCGGAGCTTGGACTACTTAAGCAGCCTGTTTCTGAAGCTGAGTGATTAGTCGCCCATGTTCGCGGATTTGTTTGTCGTGAGTTTTTTGTTTTATGCGAATTTTCGGCAAATCGGCAGTGTTGTGTTCGACTTTTTCTAAACGCTTGTCGATTTTCTTGATATCTTTGCGGATTTCGACAACATCATTTTGAATATCGCCAACCACACCCTGTGTTTCGCCAAGATCGCCTTTTATTTCGACAATATCTTCTCTGATTTCGACAATATCTTCTCTAATTTCTACGATGTCTGCTTTCATTTCTACGATATCTTCTTTTATTTCAACGATATCTTCTTTTATTTCAACAATGTCTTCTTTTATTCCAGCAACCTCGGCAACTAAATGATTCTGACCCTCCGCCAGAGTGTCAAACTTCCCATTTATCTCTTCTAGTATTACTTCAAATCGCTCTTTATCGTTCATAATGTTTATACTATAGCAAGTTAAGTAGGGCCGCGCAAGTAGATTTTTAACCAAAAACCACCCCGTACAACAGGGGTGGTTTCCGGAAAAACTTCACGAAGTTTTGTTTAGCGTTTGCTGAACTGCTCGGCTTTGCGAGCGCCTTTGAGGCCGTATTTTTTGCGTTCGACCATGCGGGGGTCGCGTTTGAGATAGCCGGCTTTGGAGAGGGTGGATTTGAAATCTTCGCTGATTCCGGCGAGAGCTTTGCTGATGGCGAGTTTGATAGCGCCAACTTGACCGTTAATTCCGCCGCCCTTGGCGAGGACTGTGATGTCGAAGTCGCCTTGTTTGCTAACTAGGGCTAGCGGGTCGGACAGTTGGGCTTCTAGCGATTTGTTGCCACTCAAATACTCAAGGGCAGGTTTGTCGTTGATAGTGATGACACCTTTTCCTTTATAGAGCC
>JAITSF010000067.1 GCA_031287975.1 Candidatus Nomurabacteria bacterium | reverse complement strand
ATATAACGGAATTTCGGATGAGTGTTTTTCAGTCCAGCCGGCGGGTGGGCGGCAACGGCTTTCTGCAAGACATCGTTAAGTTTGCGGGTTGGGATTTGCTGGCGGCGGCGTTGGTTTATGTCTGTCGCTAGCTCGAAAATCTTCGGCAAATTCTTACCGGTTATCGAGCTAGTGAAAATCACTGGCGCATAAGGGATAAAATCAAGCTCGCGGCGCATTTCGGTCAAGATCGCGTCAGCGTCCCCATCCTCCACGCTGTCCCATTTGGTAATCACGACAATAATCCCCTTGCTGGCTTCGGCGATCATACCGGCTAGCGACAGGTCGACGCTGGTGTTGAGTTCGCCAACGTCCATCAACAGCAGGCAAATATCGCTCTCTTCGATCGCCGCTGTGGTCCGCAGGATACTAAATTTCTCAATTCCCTGCTCGATTTTGCCGCGCCGGCGCACACCGGCGGTGTCCAGTAGCTCGATATTTTGGCCGTGATATTTTATCATTAGGCGGTTGATGTCGCGGGTGGTGCCGGCGACAGGGGCGACGATAGCTTGTTGCTTGCCAGCCAGAGCGTTAAACAGATGCGATTTGCCGACGTTGGGGCGGCCGATGAGGGCGATTTTAACCAACCCTGCGCGGCTGGACAAGTCGGAAGCTCGTTCCAAAGGGCTACGACTGCGCCAAACCGCAGTCGGCGAGGCGGAGGCGCCAGCGACGCCGAGCGTCCTTTGGGATGAGCTTCTGACTTGTCCTTTCGCAAGTTCCTCTGCTTGGTTCAGCGACATGATGATTCCTTCTCGGAGGCTGTTAATACCTTTATTGTGTTCGGCTGAAGTTTCGAAAATGTCTTTGATGCCGAGTTTGAGAAACTCGCTAGCGGGCAGTTTTTCTTTGAGGTCGGATTTGTTTAGTACTAAAATCACTGGTTTTTTGCTACGCAAAGCGGTTTTGGCGATTTGGCGGTCGTCAGCGGTTGGGTATTCGGTGCGGTCTTTGACCACCAAAATTAAGTCGGCGGAATCGACAGCGTCGGCGATTTGGTCTTGGACAGTGGCTTCGAAATCGTCTTCGGGGTCTTTGAGGCCAGCGGTGTCAACTAAAATGAAGGGCGCGTTTGTAGCCCTTTGGGATGAAGTCGGCTCGACAATTCGCACCACCGAGTCGCGGGTGGTACCGGCTTCGCGGGCGACGATAGCTTCTTTGCGCCCGACTAGTCTGTTAAACAGCGCTGATTTGCCAGCGTTGGTTTGACCGATAATGGCTACAATTGGTAATTTTTTAGTCATTTCTATACAATATCATATCTGGAAAATATTTGGAAGTATTGACAAAATTAGTAAAATTTGATATAATAAGAATATAAGCTGTTTACAGCTCGTCTTTTTTAGCGCTGAGGAAGTTGTTCCATTGGCGGATCCAGCCTAGTAGGGTTTTGAGGGGTAGTTCGACTATCACATCGAGTGCTCGCGACACGATATTGATGCGCGCGTATTTTTCGTTAACCCAGCGGCCGATGGCCACAAATGGCATGTAGAGCAGGTCGCGGACAGTGGTAATAAGGCTTTGGTGGCCGTCAATAGTTTCAATTTCGCGGATCCAGCGGCTAAGCCGGAAGCCGAGGAACGATGCCGCCGACACAAACACAAAGAATATCAGCAACTGCACCCACATAAAGCCGATTGTCCAGAGGTAATAGCCGACACCACAAGCCACCGCCAAGACTACTAAGCCATAGACGATTTGGTAAACTTTGCCAAACCCAGCGGATGTGTTTTTGGGGTTGATATAAATCGTGTCGATGGCGTCTGAATATAAAATCCGATCGACTTCGCGGCTTAGTTCGCGGCTGTTGGTCTGACCCGGCATGATTAGTGTTAGGCGTAATATAAACATATAAACCGGCGGAAAAAGCAAGTTAATAATCAGCGGACCCCAGACAATTGCGCCGACTGTTAGGACGTCATAGGGCGCTTCAATGGCGAAACCAATGATAAATTTTGTGATAATCAAGAACAAAATACTGCGCCAGACACCTTTATTGACACTTCTTGAGATGGCGTGGTAGCTTTTGGAAGTGGCAGTGGTAAAAATGTTGAGAAAACTGTCTTGTTTGGTTAACGATTTAGGTAGGCCGTTGTCGTCGATTTGGCGGTTTAAAACTCGGAACACAGCGCTGCGTCGGTCAACAAAATGCAGCAAGACATCGCTGTCGTGGTTGGCAAACATGTGGTCGAGCTGTTGGTTAAAAAGTTGATAGGCCGGCGCATCAGCGATAGAAATGCCGTAACGAGCGATGAGATTGTGGCGGACAGTCGCGTCGTCGTAGCGCAAGATGGTTTTTTGGGTGGCAGCCAGCAGCATAGCTTCGTAGGAAATTGGTTTGTGGTCGAACAGTTTTTCGGGGTCGATGGCTTTGATAAAATAATTATAGGCTAGGTTGCTGAGCGCTAGTTCGCGGCCGTGATTGTGAAGCAGGGACTCGATTTTGACAGATAGCGTGTCGATGGTGTAACGGTTTAATTTATCGCCGTTGATGGTTTTGGGTAGAGCTTTGCGCAGTTCCAAAAACTGACCGGCGAACTGGCTGATTTTGTCAGCAGTGGTTTTGGCAATGCTGTCGTTTTCAAGATAACCGGCCATTGTCAGCTCGCTGATTAGTTCGGTACCGCTGGTCGAGAATTTTTCGGGGGTTAGCAGCAGGCGTTTGTAAAAGCGGCGAATGGCGCGCTGCAACAGCAGGATTTCATCGGAGTTTTCACTGGCGTTGCGTAGTTGTTCGTAGGCTTTGGTAATAGTCGCGCCCACGCCTGTGACGTGGATTTTGTCGGCATCTTCGGCGGCGCGCAGTTGGTGTTCGATAGCCGAATTGACATGCGTCAGCTCGTCCGCAAACTTTTGACCGATGGAATTTAGGCTTTTCATGTTATTTTAATTTTACAGTAATTTCGCGAAATTTACCAGTTTTTAGGTCGCCCAAGCGGTATGGGCCGAGCTGAGTGCGGTGGAGCTGTTTGATATTGTAACCCAGCGCTGCAAAAGTTCGGCGGATTTGGCGGTTGCGACCTTCGTGCATGGTGACTCGCCAGTGCTGGTCCGAAAAATCGCCAAATATCTTTTCGACCTTTGCCGTGTGCCCCAAGCGATCTGAGCCGGGCGACATCCCCATACCCGGGTCCGGCAAGCCAGACTCGGGTGGGGACCCTGTCGTTCGGTCAGCTCCATTGGTTCGCAAGGCTGGAGACAAGGTCGAAAAAATATTTGGCGATTTTTCTATCTTCTCGAGTAGTAGTTTACTCTTGCCGTCCGGTAGGTCGATTCCAAAATCACTAATCATCTGTTGGTGCAGCGGCTGGAGCGACCTGTCGAGAACGATTTCATAAACTTTGGTTTTTTGAAATTTGGGGTGGGTAAGGCGCTGGATTAGGTCGCCGTCGCTGGACAGTAGCATTAGCCCAGACGAATCAACATCCAACCGACCGGCGGTTTTGAGGTTTTGGTACTTTGTCGGCAAGAGGTCGTAAACTGTCGGCTTACCGCCCTGACTGCGCCGGCTGGACAGATAGCCGACCGGCTTATTGAGTAAAATCGTATTATGACGAACCGATTTTTCGATTAGTTTGCCATTTACAAAAACGGGCTGCTC
>JAITSF010000055.1 GCA_031287975.1 Candidatus Nomurabacteria bacterium | reverse complement strand
CCGACTAGAGACTTCCAGCTGGTCTTAAATGAGTGGATGGCTAGGCATAACCGACCAGAGCTGTTTTATTCTCCAGAGGATTATATGAGGGGGGTTGTTGGGGATTAGTTCAGGGTGTCGTCGAAAATACCAGTGTTTCCAAACATGAAGTTTTTGGTATAATGATATGATGACGAATGGGAAGAAGTATCATGCGGGGGTTAACCCCAAGACTGGACAGGCTGTTGAAAATTGTGAATTAGAGCTCGGCGCATCGCCAAAGCTGGGGTGGTTTTATCAGTCAGCTGTGGCCGTTTGTAGAATCTTAATCAGAATCGCTTTTTGGACTCGGGTCGAGGGTCGGCAATATATCCCGAAAACTGGCGGGGTGATTTTTGCTTTTACCCATATCGGCGCACCGGACGGCGTGGTGGCGAACTGCCTTTGTCGACGACGGACTTACTCTCTGGCCAAGATTGAGCTGTTTGGCAATTCGTTGGCAAGGTTTTTGCTGCTGCGGCTGGGCCATATCCCAGTCGACAGGGGTCGTCGAAACAGCCAGTCGCTGGCTTTTGCAGAAGAAAAGTTGAGAAGCGGCGGCGCGGTGATTGTTTTCCCCGAAGGGACATACAATCGCGGGTCGAAGATTAAGCCTTTAAAGTTTGGCGTAGTAGCGCTGGCGGCGCGGGCAGGCGTGCCGATTGTGCCCGTGGTTTCAACTGGCCGATATAAGTTATTTCGGCGTGGCGTCCGGCTGGAATTCACCGAGCCGATCCCGCCGAACAAAAACTTGACCAAAGCCAATCAGGCGCTGTACAATCGCCTACAGACGGTTCGCGATATGCATATCAAAGACAACCAAAAAAAATTTCGCCAATCTGACGGCAAGCTGCAGACGGTGTTGAAACCGTTGCTGCTGGCGCTAATGAAGATTATTTATCGGCCGCAAGTGGTTGGGCGCACAAATATCCCGAAAACCGGCCCAGTGATTATCGCCACTAATCACAAGCACGACCTTGACCCGTTTTTGATTATGATGAGCCGGCCAACTCGGCGGGTTCATTTTTTGGCCAAGCACGAGTGTGTGGACTGGCCGATTGGGCGATTTATTAGCTGGTTTGGCGTGATTTTTGTCGATCGAGCGGCGCGAGACAAGGATTTTGTGAATTATACGGTTTTAAAAATGTTGTCGAAAAATCGAGCGGTGGCGCTGTTTCCGGAAGGCACACGCAACAAAACCGCCAAAATCCTAATCGACTTCAAATACGGCGCAGTGTCTTATGCCCAAAAAAGCGGCGCGCCGATAATTCCTGCGGCTATTGTCGGGCGCTATCGTCCGTTTCGCAGCGGGCTAAAAATCATTTTCGCAAAACCGCTACAGATTAAACCCGCCGCAAACCTTGCCAAAGCTAACCAAAAACTGTATAAATCTATTGAGAAAATGTTGTTAGCCGAAGGCGAGCCGGCCCATCGTCAAGAAATTTATAAAGCTTATAATGAAAGGAGTTCAAAATAATGTCAGCCAAAAAAATTTCCACACCGTGGCTTAAATCCTACGGCAAACGCAAAAAATCGCTCAAATATCCCAAAGGCTCGATGTATGACCTACTCAGTCGTAGTGCCCAAAAATACCCCGACATCATGGCTTATAATTATTTTGACAACAAAGTTACCTATCGCCACCTTATCACCCAAGTTGACCGCGCTGCTAAAAGTTTCTTGTCGCTGGGCGCTAAGAAGGGCGATGTGATTTCGGTATGCGCACCTAATATCCCAGAGGCGGTGGTGGCGATTTATGCCATTAACAAAATCGGCGCGGTGGCAAATATTTTTCATCCGCTGTCCGCGCCTAACGAAATCAAGGAGTATCTCAACACTGTCGATACGCGGATTTTGGTAGCAGTTGACATTTCGTGGGAAAATGTCAAGCCGATTTTGGAACAAACCAAAGTCCAGCAGTCGATAATTATTTCGCCAGCCGATTCTTTGCCGCTGCTGTCGAAACTCGGTTACAAATTAATCAATGCCAAAGGTGTCCGTAAAAATCTCCAGAAGATCCTGAACCGCGAAAAAGCCGCCATGAGTTGGTCAACTTTTCTAGGGCGTGGGCAGTTGGTAGTTGGCGACGCTTACGAAAAGACCAGATCTCGCGATATCGCTGCTATCCTATACTCCGGCGGCACCACCGGCAAAAGCAAAGGTGTGGCGCTGACTAATGGTGCATTTAACGCCGCCACTGTCCAGCTAAAGGATTTTTACCCCGACGCTGTCATCCCAGGCTATAATATTCTGGGGATTTTACCGATTTTCCACTGCTTTGGACTGGGGGTTTGTGTGCATACGATGTTCGCGAATGGTATGGGGATGATTATGCTGCCGAAGTTCGACGGCAAGAAACTGCACACTATTTTAGAAGAAACCAAGCCAGAAATCATTGTTGGCGTGCCGACGCTATACGAAGCTATGCATAATGACAAAAAAATCCGCAAAATGGACTTGTCGTTTATCAAAAGAGCTATTTCTGGCGGCGACAGCTTATCAACATCGCTTAAGAAAGAAATCAACCGAACTTTGACTAGTTGCGGCTGTCAGGAGGAGATTTTACAGGGTTATGGACTAACGGAATCGTGCGGTGTGGTTTGTATCAACCCGACCGAAAAACAAAAAGATGGCGCGATCGGCATACCGACCGCCGATGTTTTTATGAAAATTGTCGAACCCAGCAGTTATATTGAGAAGCCAACCGGAGAAATTGGCGAAATTGTGGTTGCTGGGCCCAACCTAATGACTGGCTTCGTCGGCAACCAGCGCGAAACCAACGAAGCTTTGCAGCTCCACCCCGACGGTCGGATTTGGCTGCACACCGGCGATATGGGCTATATGGACAGCGACGGTTACACTTTCTTTAAAAGCCGCATGAAGCGTTTGATTGTGTCGTCGGGTTATAATATTTATCCGACCGAAGTCGAGGAAGCTATCACCAAAGTGCCGGAAGTTTTGATAGCTACAGTTATCGGGTTGGACGATAAATATCGCGGGCAGATTGCCAAAGCTTTTGTGGTTTTGAAAAACGGCGTCAAACCGAGCGACAAAATCCGCGCCAAAATCATGGAGCAGTGCCGGCTGGATTTGGCGAAATACAAGTGGCCGCGCAAGATTGAATTTCGTAAAACCATGCCCAAAACTAAAATCGGAAAGGTGGCATATGGCGAGCTTGCCAAAAAGTAAACCGCTGGTAGAACTACCGCCAGCGCCGCATTATGAAATCCGGCTGAAAAGTTTTAAGTTTTGGCGCGATTCTTTCTTGATTTTTTGGCTGTTTTCGTTCTTCGGACATCTGATGGAATATGTTTGGTTGTTTGTACTTTGGGAATTTGGCGCACCGCCGGATTGGCAAAATATCCCGTTTTTTGTGATAGCCGCACCGTACGGTTTCGGCGCGCTGGCGATTTTGTGGTTTATTTACCCACAAATCGTTCGGCACAAACTGAAAGTTTTCGACAGCTTCATACTCAGCGCCATCGCCACCACAATTATCGAATTTACCTCGGCGTTGGTTATTGTAATCGCGCTCGGGCACAATCCCTATTGGAACTACAGCGACCAGCCGTTTAACTTGTTCGGCTTTGTCTGCCTGCGCAACAGCGTGGCTTTTGGTTTGGTGTCATTATTGTTCATCTACATACTTTTCCCCTATACCGCCATCGCTTTCAAAAGGCTTGGGAACGCTCGCCTCAACTATATAT
>JAITSF010000054.1 GCA_031287975.1 Candidatus Nomurabacteria bacterium | reverse complement strand
TCCAAGCCCGAACACTTTGTCGAGTCGCCACTAAAGCCCAGCCGCGCATCACCAACCGCAATCTCATAGCCGCTAACTGGCGTGCAGTCGCCGTGCAAAACCGTTCGCGCTACGATTTTATAGCTATCAATCACTATCTCGTCGTCGGTCAGCTCAATGAACTTGGTGTCGCCCAAGAGTTCTTCGGCCGACCCCACATCGCTCATATAGGTTGTCAGCGTGTCAGTTATAATTTTTTCAAAGCCGACCGGACTAACAATAGTTAGCGACCCGCCGATTCTGCCGACATAGCGCTTCATTATCAGCAGCAGCGCGTCCGGCCAATGGTCGAGATGAAAATGTGTGATAACTAGATACTTGATTTTCGCCAGCTCCGCGCCGGAATTTTGCAGTCCGCGCACCGTGCCGTTGCCAGCGTCCAGCAGCATTTCATCGTTGATTAGAAAACTCGTCAGAGCGCGATTTTTCGTGCCAAATGTACCCGTGCCGGTAAATTGCAATTTCATATTATAGATTGTAGCACAATGGGTGCAAAAGAGACATCTCGCAAGGCGCGAATTTCGGTTTTTTGCTGTGACGTAAAGCGGCGCGATTCTAGCATTTTGGTGAGGGCTTTGCGGCGCGTCCAAGTGTCGAGATTTGGCAGCGCGGCAAGGGTTGGCTGGTAGTGTTTGACGGCGACTTCGGCGTAGAGCCAGGCAATAGCCATTTTTACATAGTAGCCGGTGTGCTTTACCTCAGTTAAGGCTCGAAAAACTTTATAAAGTTTTTCAATGTCATTAACGTTTTTCATCAGCCAGACCACGCCGTAACGGACAGTTAGTTCTCTCGGCGACTGCAGGCATTCCAGAGCGAAATCCCACCAAGCTTCGCTACTAGGCTGGCGTGCTATCGTCGAATCAATCTGTCCCCAACTATCAACCAGTCGCAAATACTCACGCGTTAGATGAATTTTAGTAGCCTCGTCCAACCGCGCATAATTTATCATCAGCCCTGTTAGCAGAACTCGCTCGTAAATTTTGACCTCAGAAAACTTCACTAGGTTTTTGATGAGTTTGTAGTCATCGTCGCCCAGCAAATCCCGCGCCAGTCGACGCAAATCCGGCAGACGCACGCCCAAAAGTTTTTGCTGGGTGTTGGTAATCCGCTGATGAAATTCAATATAAGCCGCATCGCCGCACGCGAGTTTTTGTAGCGCTAAGTCGATTTCGTTCATTTTATCAGCACAAATTGATTCTTGCCTTTTTTAAGGATAGACAAATGCTCGATTGGCTGGTCAGCGGAAATTTTGACGCCGTTTAGCGATATACCGCCGGCTTTAATTAACCGCAAAACCTCGCCGCGACTAGTACAAATGCCAGCTTTAATCAACGCGTCAACAACTGTTGTATTTTTTACAACAGTTGGAATGGTGGCCGCTAGTAGTTCTAATCCGGCTGGCGGCAGCTCGGCGATATCGCCAGCGCCAAACAAAACATTTGTAATATGTGCAGCATTAACCGCCGCCTCGCGCCCATGAACAACCTCTGTCACCCCCAGAGCCAAAGCTTTCTGCGCCCCGCGAGCTTCGGGATTTTTGGCGTGCAAATGCAGAATCTCGTCGATTTCCGCTGGCTCGATTTCGGTGTAAATTTTTAGATAATTCCCCACCCCAGCGTCATCGACATTCAGCCAAAATTGATAAAAATCAAAAACAGGCGTCAGGTCAGCGTCCAGCCAGATAGCGTTGCCTTCGGACTTGCCAAACTTGCGGCCGTTAGCGTCCAAAATCAGCGGCAGCGACCAAACATCAACGTCCGCGCCTTCCAGCCGCTTAATCAAATGCAGTCCGCTGACTGAATTGCCATATTGGTCAGCGCCGCAAAGCTGGAGGTCAACTCCACGACTGCGATATAGCCATAGATAATCATAACCTTGAATCAGCGAATAGGAAAACTCGGCGTAAGAAATGCCGCTGCCGCCCTCGCCAATACGATTTTTGACAAAGTCGCGATCCAGCAACTGCGTCATCGAAAACTGCGTGCCGACCTCATTCAAAAACTCAATATAGTTCAAACTCTTAAACCACGCCAAATTATTTACTAAATGAACCTCTCGATTCTGACCCATAATCCGCGTAAATTGATCGTGGATACCCATAGCATTCTTGGCAATCTGCTCTGGCGTCTGCTTGGCGCGCTCCTTGTCCATCTTAGGATCGCCAATCTGCCCCGTCGCCCCGCCGACTAGCAAAAACGGCTCATAACCGTGCCGGATAAAGACCCGACACATCATCAACGCCGCCAAATTACCAATCGTCATTGAACTTTGGCTGGGATCAACGCCGAAATAAAACTTCCGCTTGCGTTTGTCTAACTCACCGATGTTACTGAAAGTATTCTGCGCGACCATCCCACGATAGGTTAATTCCTGACTTAATTTCATGTATTTTATTTTATCAAACTTTTGCTACAATAGGAATATAGAAATGCGGGAGGGAAGATTTATATGAGGCTCAAGAAAAAACTGAACATCGGCACGATTTTTAAGCGACGCAACCGTACGAATTTTTCGGAACTTGATCCGAGTTCCAAAAAGGCGCGGATTTTGCGTATGAAACGCGAGCGCCTTAGCCACTTGCCGCGCAAACGCTCCGACCGATTGAAGCATTATTTGACTCACCCTGCCGAGTTGGCGCAGTATTGGTTTAGTTTGGAGGGTCGCGCTATGTTTCGCAAGTGCCTGTTTTGGGCGCTGATTGGACTGGTGATTTTTGTGGTGTTCTTTATGTGGCTGCCGTCCAGTATCGACGCTAAAAATATGGACGACACTATCAAACGCCGGATTCAAACCACCACTAATAAATACCTCGATCGCAACGGTCAGCTACTGTGGGAGGATTCCGGCTCTGGCAATGTCTTGAAGTTCGTAGAAAGCGATCAGATTTCGCAGCATCTTAAGGACGCTACGGTGGCAATCGAGGATCATAGTTTTTACGATCACGGCGGAATTAGTTTAGCCGGAATTATGCGCGCGGTTGTCAACAACTTCGGCGGCGGCTCGACTCAAGGCGGCTCGACCTTGACTCAACAGCTGATGAAACAAGTTTTCTTCCAAGACGAAGCCAGTGAGCGCGGCATCTTAGGCATTCCGCGCAAAATCAAGGAAATGTTTATGTCGATAGAAGCCGAACGGTCTTATAATAAAGATCAAATTTTGACATATTACTTGAACGTAGCGCCTTACGGTGGGCGGCGCAACGGTGTGCAGTCGGCGGCTGAAACTTATTTTGGCAAGGATGCCGCTGATTTGACATTGGCGGAATCAGCTTTGATTGCCGGTATTCCACAGTATCCGTCGGCTTATAATCCTTACAACACCGACTACAATTCCTCGCTGATCGAGCGTTATAACAACGTCCTGAATGCTATGGAACAATACATGCCGGACAAATATCCAACTGAGGTTGTCGAAGCCGCCCGTACTGAGTTCACCATCGACACCATCGCCGATAAAATCAAGCCGATCGACGAACTTTCGACCGGCGCCAAGGCGCCGCACTTTATCGACATGGTTAAACAAGATCTCGAAGCCGAGCTGGGCGCTGCTGTTATGGGTAAAGGCGGTATCGCTATTAAAACCACTCTGGATATCCGTGTCCAAGATATTATCGATACTGAAATCGACCGGCTGTTTAACTCTAGCACACCGACCAGTTTAGGTTTTGACAACGCTGCCGCCACCATGGTTGACAGCCAAACCGGCCAAGTTTTGGGCATGCGCGGCTCGCGCGATTACAATTTCCCAGATTACGGCGCGGTCAACGCCGCCACCTCGTTTATCCAACCCGGCTCGTCTATTAAGCCGGAAGTTTACGCGGCGCTGATCGACACCCAACGCGACGGCAAGTCCTACGGCGGCGGCTCGGTCATTTCCGACAACGACAACGGCCGCTCAGTCCAACAAATCTACGGCGCGGCGGTCCACAACGCCAATGGCTCGACCAGCGGCTCGACAACCCTGCGCAACGGCTTGTCCCAGTCTATGAACATTCCAGCGATTATGGCGATGTATTTTAACGGCGGCACCGAACCGACTCTAGAAACCATTCGGGCTATGGGCGACGTCAGCTACTGCACCGACGGCATCGACAGCCAAGTCGGCTTGTCGGCGGCCATCGGTGGCTGCGGCGCTAAACAAGTTGAACACGCCAACGCTTTCGCCACTTTGGCGCGTGGCGGAGTTTATAAACCAGTTTCCAGCGTCTTAGAAGTTACAGATTTTAGCGGCAACATCCTCATGCAATACAACGCCGAAAAAGACGTCCGCCAAGTTATCGACCCGCAAAGCGCCTACATCATCAACGACGTCTTAAGCGACGCCAACGCTCGCTCGGCGACCTTTGGCTACTGCTCGGCTGGCTTTTGTATCCCCAATGTCAAGACCGCCACCAAAACCGGCACATCCGATCTCGGCGGTCGCCAAAAAGACCTCTGGATGATGAGCTATTCACCCAAAGCTAGCTTATCGATGTGGTGGGGCAACCATGTCCCAGCTACATTAAAATCCGGCGACGGTATGACGCTCGGTCCGTATATTCAACGCATCATGAGCGCGGCGCATCTCGAGGTTTTTGAAGAAGACGGCGCCTGGACTAAAAACCAGTGGTTCGACAAGCCCGAAGGTATCCAAAGTCTCAACATCAGCGGCAAAAACGATCTCTTCCCGTCGTGGTATATCAAATCCGGCTCGCAAATCGCCACCGAATCGATCGTTTTCGACCGTCTCAGCCGCAAAATGGCCACTGAATGTACGCCAGAGGGCGCGCGCGAAATTTTAGAAGTCGTAACGTCCTTTAACGCCGCCACCAACACCGTTGAATTCCAAGTCCCCGAAGGCTACGACCCCTACAACTACGACGACATCCACAGCTGCGAGGCGGTCGCCAAGCCCGCCCTCATCAACGCTATCGCCGCACCAGAAGGCGCTGGCTACCGAGTTACCGCTGGCATATCGCGCGGCAACAACCCCGCGCCCAACCTAGTGTCCGTCAACTTCACAATCAGCGGTCAAATCTATCAAGGCAATGCCCTGTCTGACACCGACTGGGCGGTCATAGTGCCGCACCGCGCCGGCTCAGTCGAGACCATCACCGTTACCATCACCGACGAAGCCGGCTACGTCGCCACCGGTCAAATGCCAGTTACGTTCCCGTAAATACCCGAGGCACAAAAACTAACCGCTCGCGGAGCGACTTCGACCGCGTTCGCAAGTGAGCGCGGTCAAGTCGTGTTGGTCGGAACAGCTATTTCCCAACTTTCTTAGCAAACATCATTCGTCCCGCCTCTGTCTGCAGACTTCGTGTAATCTCCACACTAACTTTCGAGCCGATGTTTTTATAACCATGATCAACCACCACCATCGTGCCGTCATCCAAATACCCAACACCCTGATCGCGGTTTTGCCCACTCTGAATAACTTTAATCTCAATCTGATCGCCCGGCAACAGCTGCGCCCGCATCATCTGCGCTAACTCATTGACATTAACCACTGGGATATCTGAAACCTTAGCTACCTTATTCAAATTAAAATCGGTCGTGGCAATCGAAGCGTCATATTTGTTGGCCAAATCCAACAGCCGCCGATCAACCCCACCGCTGTCTAGCTCGCCGTCATTTATAATCGTAGCGGTAATTAGAGTACTGTGCTGCAGATTTTTAATATTCTCCAGCCCATGCCGCGCTCGACTGCGTTTTTGCTGATCGCCCTTGTCGGCTAACAACTGCAACTCGCCAACCACACTGTTCGGAATAATAATCTCCGCCGTAATAATTCCAGTTTCCGCCACATCGACAATCCGCCCGTCCATCAACGCCGAAGTATCCAAAATCAACGAACCGCGCGCCACTTTCAGCCGCCGCTGTCGCCATTTTTTCACTGATAAATAACTGGTTTCTACCAAAATTATTGTTGTAAAAATTACAACGATTATATCAAATATACTCATTTTTTCCTTTCATTTTAGTTTGCTTTATAAATAATATCGTGCAAAAACCATTATACTACATTTCTCTGAAATATTTACTCGCGATTTAAAGATTATTTCAAATGCTGATTCAGCGCGTCTTTCAAGTCTGCCGCCGGCACTACAAAACCGCTTTTGCCGGCAGACTTGGGGGCAATGGCATATTTGAAACCGAGTTTTTTGGCTTCCGCGATACGTTTGTCCGGCATGTGGGCGCTACGGATTTCGCCGCCCAATCCGACTTCGCCAAACACCACCGCGCCGGCGCGCAGTTTGCGGCCCGCGGCCGCCGAAGCAATCGCCATACAAACCGCCAAATCCGCCGCCGGATCGCTAATCTTAATCCCGCCGACCACGTTCAAATAAATATCGCTGCTGCCCAGTTTCAATTTAGTGCGCCGCTCCAAAACCGCCACCAGAAGTTTCAGTCGGTTCAAATCATAGCCGCTGGCGGTGCGGTTGGGATAGCCAAAGCTGGTTGGATTCACCAAAGCCTGAATCTCCACCAGCAACGGCCGATTACCCTCCATGGTAGCCAGCACCACACTACCGTCCTCGTCGCGCCGCTCGGCCAGCAACGCCGCCGACGGGTTATCGACAATTTTCAAACCATTCTCGGTCATGTCAAAAATCGCCGCCTCAGCTGTCGAACCGTAACGATTTTTAATAGCTCGCACAATTTTGAAACCGCCGTAACGATCGCCCTGAAACTCCAAAACCACATCGACCAAATGCTCCAAAACTTTCGGGCCGGCAATCGAACCTTCCTTTGTAACATGGCCGACCAACAGCACCGCCGTGTTCGAAGCTTTGGCGGCGCGAATAATGATATTGGCCGAATTAGTAATTTGCGACACCGTGCCTGGCGCGCTGGCGACTTCCGACATCGCCATCGTCTGCATTGAATCCACCACCACCAGCCGATACTTACCGCTGGCGATCGTCGTCGCCACATCATCGGCGTTAGTAGTGGAAACCAAGTCAAGCATCAAACCATCATTTCCGCTATCTACCCGCATCAAAGACGGCTTCGTAGCAATCTCTGCAGCAAGGACGGTCTCTGCAGCAAGGACGGTCCTTGCTGCAACGGTCCTTGCTGCAGTTTGGTTTTTCCGATTTTTCTGATTTTTCTGATTTTTCTGGTTTTGCAGCAAGGACGGTCCTTGCTGCAGTTTAATGCTAGGCGACAATCTTTCAGCGCGAAGTTTAACTTGGCTGGCCGACTCTTCGCCCGAAACATACAACACGTTATCGCTATTCGAAATCGTAGCGGCAACCTGCATAAGCAAAGTTGACTTACCAATACCCGGCTGCCCCGCCACCAACACCACACCGCCAGCTATCAAACCGCCACCCAGCACCAAATCCAAATCGCCAATTCCCGTGGTGATCCGATCCGAAACTTTATCAAGTTTTATATCCGCCATCCGCTCAGCCTT